>SDOA01000201.1 GCA_004524595.1 Candidatus Thorarchaeota archaeon
AATGTCATGGGAAAACTTGTACAACTTGGACTAAGAGCAGGTCTCCAACCATTTGATAATAAGACGCTGCCTTTTCGTGTCTGGTTATCCGAAAATGTAAAAGAAATACCTCATGTACCGCATGCAGTATTTCTCAGAACTATTGTCGCCTCATTCTTGGCGTATGCAGGTTACGATACCACAAGTCCGGTTCAGGCCCAGATGAAGCAACGATTGGATACTCTCTATGAGTTTGCAAAACAACCTGATTTCTCGATTGTATTCGTTGATAAGACAGGATTCAAAGGGATTTCTAAAGCAAGTGAGAAACACCAACTCGTGAATCCAATTCTGTATACTAACCAGAAGTTTATGTTGCCATGGGTCCACGACATCCGCGGCTTGGCGAATTGTAAGTTCATTTTTGAAAATGTCGCGTATCGATCCAAATTAGATAGTATCATCGAGATGATTCTTACGCCTGAATACCAAGACTTACCATGGAGTTATGGTCTGGCCAATTATGATACAGGTTACTACGTATTAGGATGGGCTGTACATCTTCCAGGGTATACATCTAAACCTGAGGGTAGAAGGTTTGCAGAACTGCTTCTCACACTGGAGTTCATAGCCAGGTTCTCTGCTGCTCAGAAGAGCGTGTGGTTCAGAGAGATGATGGAGTATATTGAGACCTTCAGGACTAAATTAGGTACCTACAAGTTCCCGCGGTCTTGGCTCCCTGAAAAAGGAGAAGGGTACTGGGTTGCTGGTCTGCGAATGGCATTTGACGAGAGGAAAGAGAATCCTAAAGCGATTGAGTGTGAGTCAACATTCCGAGTTCTCCGCATTAAACAACTGGTGATAAGGGCGTGAACTAAAAATGACAGAAGAAGAATTCAAAGTAGAAGAGTACTCTGAGAAACATGCAAGGTCAATTACAGAACATCTCTTTGAGGGAGTACCTGAGAATGTGGTTCGCAACCAGAGAGATGAACTCCTGAAAGCAGGATCAGAGGAGGTCTTTAGCGTCTGTGCGTTGTCTGATTCTCAAGTTGTGGGAGTATGTACTGGAGTACGAATGAGATGGTATGGGTCAAGACATCGTATAGAGATGGTTCAAGTTGTTGTGAGTGAAAATTACAGAGGGCGAGGCATCGCGCGTGTGATGATGAGGAGGATTGCTGAGCACTTTGCACCCAAAGGTGTTGAAATATTACAGATTAGTGCAGAGGCTGATAATACAGGTGCTATTGCTGCCTATGAGCAAATTGGATTCCAGAGATTTGGTCTTCTCAAAAATGGCATAAATCATGACGGGAAATATAGCGATGAGGTGATGATGGCAATGCCCGTCAAGGAGCTGCTGAAGAAATAATCAGTAGGACTCTGAGCCTTTGACAAACTTTTTAACGCTCACTGAATCGGTGAGTTCTACAGCGCTCGTTGTCTAGGGGCTATGATGAATCCCTGCCAACGTGCGGGGATTTATTCCTCGAAGCCGTAGAACGGATTCGGCCCGGGATCTGCGTTCAATGAGAATGCAGACGAGACTTCGAATCCCGGCGAGCGCACCACTTTCCTTTTTTTACGTATATATACCAAAGTGTGAAAAGAGTTATTGCTCTGCTAGACAATAATAACTGAGCATAATGAAAATCTTCATTGTGGGCGGAACTGGATTCCTCGGTTATTATTCAACGCTTGAAGCATTGAGGCGTGGTCACGAGGTAAGTTCCATATCAATTCCTGATATAGAACTTGGTGATTGGTTTCCAGAAGAGGTGAATGTGAAGTATGGAGATATCTTCAACATAGACTTTGATGAGCTAGTGCAGCTCTTCAATGGTCACCAGGGACTGGTCTACGCCGTGGGACCCGATGATCGAGTAACACCTCAAGCTCCTGCATACAAGTTTTTTCACGACCGGCTCGTAGTAGCATGCACAAAAGTAATCGAAGCAGCTAGAGAGGCAGGAATTCAGCGATGTGTGATATTGAACTCCTATTTTGCGTACTTCGATCGCATCTGGCCAGAGAAGAAACTAAGCGAGAGACATAGCTACATCAGATGTCGAGTTGAGCAAGCTGTAAGTGTGATTGAGGTGGGAGGAGAACATATGGTAGTCATGGTGCTGGAGCTTCCGTACATCTTCGGTGCAATGCCTAAACGCATACCTCTCTGGAAGGATACACTATTTGATAGAATACTGGGCATGAAAATCGTATTCTTCCCAAGCGGAGGCACAAATATGATTGCAGTAGAAAACGTGGCAGAGGCAATTATTGGAGCTATTGAACACGGACAACCTGGTAGGAGGTACCTTATTGGGGATGTAAATATGCCATACAAGGAGATGCTCAGAATTGTTCTTGATACAATGGGCTTTAAGAAACGGTTGATTGTTACTCTTCCAACAGGTCTGGCAACAATAATAGGAAAATGGATGAAGAGAAGTGAGAGGAGGAAGGGCCTTGAATCTGGTTTGGACCGTGCCCATGTATTCAAAGATATCTTATCACAGAAGCTTTACTATGATCCAACACCATCGGTTATTGAACTAGGATATAAACAAGGAGGAGTCAGAGAAGCAATTATGGATACAGTGAGAGCTATTTACACAACAAAATAGGAGAATGAGGTTACACCGTATTACGGTGCAAAATTGAAAAGGAAGGTGGGACATAGTAATCTTTTGTTGAGTTGAGTATGATGCAAACAACTACTCAAAAATCTAGTCCAAAAATGCATCCAATTCTGATTTTCATCTCAAAAGCACCGATGAAACTCACTCATATGATGATACTCATTGGAATACTTACCTATACAGTATTTATCGTACTTACATTGGTGACTGGGCAAATATCGCATGTCTTGTTCTCCTTCATGCATCTCGTACAACTGGATTTCTCACTCCTCATCACTATTGGACTTTTTTTCTTGCAGAATTATTACAATACGCTTTTCGAGAGACTCAGGGAGATTCGTTATGTATTCGTAATAGATGATGATGAATACGATTTGTATCTTGATCAATTGAACAAGAAGATGAGTGATGTGCGAGGGGCTCTTCTTGGTATTCCTTTTATCATCTTAGCAATACTATCGATTGTTTTCTTTGTGATGCCAACAATGCCCAATGAATTATTTCCCGTGGAGTCCTTCTCTCCGATTTGGATTTACTTGTCCATAGTTGAGTTTAGTTTCCTAATGCTTCCATTATTTGGAATAGCAATATGGCTAGGCGTGGTAGTAATGTCTGCTTCAAAAGATATTGGTCGTAGACTGAAGATATCAGTAGAACCTATCTCTCCTGACCGTGCAGGAGGACTGGTATCATTCTCGGAGGTGCTCCTGAGAGGTGTATTCATGTACTCTCTATTGCTTGTGCTTCTAATTCCTTTACTTGTCTACCTTGTACACAATCTAAGTTATATTGGTCCATTCTTGTCTTTGATTCCCACAATTGGATTAGTACTAGCAATAGTGACCATTTGTATATTCTTTCTAGTCCCTCAATATTATATTCACAACATCTTAGAAGAAGAAAAAAAGAAACATCTATCACAAGTCAGTAGAGAACTCAATGCAACTCTTTTTGAGATCCGTAATGCACTCTCATCAGCACAATCAAAATCGGATATTCCATCTCAGCAACTAACATTTTTGAGCCTCCAACTCACTACACTCTTCGAACAAGTAGAAAAGATGAAGACATGGCCATCAACCTTGTGGATAGCCGCTAAAGCAATCAGTTCCCTTTTTCTGATTTTGCTTACTTTCTTTATCAATCAACTACTGGTGATTTACTTGGAATTGTTGTTTAGCTGAGTGTCAATGAACGCATTTTAGTGATGTTTCAACTAGGTATCCCATATGTCTTAATTGCATTCTTCCAATAGAGTTTCCGAAGAACTGACAACGGTAGATTCAGACCATTGACAAAAGTACCACCGCAATCTTTTGTGTCATCATCAACAAACGGGAGCGGTTCGTTACTGAGGTTGGTTTGCCATAACATGTGTTGAGCACGATATCGACCATCAAAATAATCCCGACCATCACGATGAGCGGACAAATCAGTTCCAAAGAGAATCCTATCTGAATATTTGATTACGAAGGCCCGGGCCTTCTCAACATCTTTGCTTAATTCCCTAGCCATCCATCGTGATGATGCAGTGTCTATTATTATATTGGGAAACCTATCAAGCCAATTTGAAAGGTTAGGGAGACGATGTATCTCAGGTTGAGCTCCAAAATGAGGAATTTGAAACAGTATCTTCGGATGCCGTTGCATCACCTGCTCCAATTGATGCAGGTTATCTTCCTTAGTTCCATATTTTGAAACATCTTGATAATGAATACGGAAGTACGTATCAGGATCGGCAATGTGGATTATGAGAGGTAGTCTATTATCTTCGAGTGCCTGAAAAATGGGATTAAACCGAATATCATCAATACGGAAATCACTTGGAATACCTTCGATATAGTCTCTCCACCGCGGACCAAACCATGTTTTAGCAAGTGAGTATCCCTCATCTTTTGTTCTGTTAATGTCATCAATAACAGAGTC
>SDOA01000202.1 GCA_004524595.1 Candidatus Thorarchaeota archaeon
ACCTTGAGCCTGACTTTCAACTAGATATGTCCTCCACTGTATATTTCAATTTTCATTCATTCATGTACACTCTTATGAGTATCGATATTACCTGCATCAAATTAGAAGTTACTATCTTTCTTACTGCACAATTTCCACTATATTCCTTATAATACCGCTAACCATCTCTGTTGATTTTTTCACATTAGAGAGTCCTAGTATGAACGTGTTTTTCTCTGAAATATCAAGTATCTTTTTTTGATTAGCGAGTCTAAGTATCTTACCAGATTGAGTGGTTACTTGTTCTATAGTCCAATCACCTTGTTGAACTACTGAGAATTCCTTCATTTTTTGATAGACATTCTCAATGACATCGACAGGTGCTTTTAATATGAACCGCTCTTTGCGAAAAGATGAAAGACCCATATGATACTCGAGAGTTAACTCCTTTTGAAGTTTGTATTCGATAAGAAAGTCAACTATGGAGTAGTTACTTCTATTTTTAATCACCTGTAGTACAATAATTCCATTTGCGTTAGGCAGTTCAGCATCGATACTACTGATATGTGAGTAGACATAGAATTCTAAATGGTCGAGTTCTTCTTCAAATGAGGTGCTGCTCATAGTCCGGAACCCGTTGTAGTAACAAACTAAACAGACTATGATTAAGACTAGCGCTCCGTAAGGACAAATTGAGAAACGACTAAATTGTCCAAGAAATACGATTGATGAGATCAACGACCATACAATGATCATAAACCATGCTAGATCATTCAAATCATCTAGAGAGTCTTTATCATATTTTGCTGCTTGCATATTCATTCTCTCAAATAGAAGTGAAAGCTCCCCAAAATTAACCGAGAGATTCTCTACTGAGTCAGAGGAGTTATGAACTCCCGAATCATAGAATTCCAGCATACTCCGGGCTGCTACTCCAAAATCATAGTATGCACGAGTTGCAGGCAAGCCTAATCCAATTTGTGACCCTAGCAGTAGAAGTGTGGTAAGCAAACTAGGTACCATGGAACAGATAAACCATAAGAAAATGGTATAGGTTATTAGAATCAAAAGACTAAATCCAAGAATGAGGGCATGTTGATGCTTTGCGTCCCAAGAGTCAATTAGATTGTATTTTAGTCTGACTGCCACCTCCATATCGCCCATCATCTAACCTCATTAATTCTTACTTCTGATCTTATAAAGACTTGATGCTTGAAGTGATATTATTGCTACAATAGAGCTAATCAATGAAAAATATTTCACATTGGTTTTCTGTAGCTTCTATTCTAAGATGCATCCCAGTCTCTAGTACATCAGCTGCATCTCGGATTCCAACAACGCCAATCGCAGCATTCTCAGTAGCTATTGTTGCAAACTGACCAATAGATTCGCCAAATTCAGCTATAACAACTCGTACTTGGTTAAACAGGTCTGCTAGAGCTTTAGGGTTTTCATTAAAATAAGACTCGAGATCATCATCTAGAACAACAATGGCATCAGAACTCCACTCTTGGTTCAAATCCTCTTTAGTACAGACTAAAAATACAGTACCTGAGAAAACACCGCTTTCGCTTACTGACTCACCACGAAGAATTGGAAATTGTGGTATCTCATCTCTACCATTCAAGGATATATTACTCCTATCGATTTATCTCAGTAATAATTTGAGTTAGAAATCAAGGACTTATGCGTTTCGGACATGTGGAGAATTATTTTTCATCTATCTCTAGACTAATAACTGAAAGACAAGAACTTCGGCAAGAGGTATATTCATGGGTGTCTATGAGTTTGAAGATAGAATTCCGTCAATTGGAAATGACTCTTATGTAAGCCATACTGCTTCAATTATTGGCAAGGTGACAATTGGGAAAGAATGCTATATTGCACCCGGAGCTGTAGTAAAGGGTGATTACGGCGAGATTGAGATTGGTGATGGAACAAGTATTCAGGATAATGTCGTTGTTCATGCACGCCCTAATGAAAAGACAAGAATAGGTAGTAATGTGACTCTTGGACATGGATGCATAATTCACAATGCAACCGTGAGCGATGATGCAGTTGTAGGAATGGGTGCAATTGTTTCAGATTATGCCATAGTGGGAAAATGGGTGATTGTCGGAGAAGGCGCTGTCGTTCGAGCTCGATTTGAAATTCCAGATGGAAAAATCGTAGTAGGAGTTCCCGCTAAAGTGATTGGCGATGTTCAGGATCATCATAAAAAAGAATTGAAAAAGTTCAAACAGATATATAGAGATCTTGCAAAACGATATCCAATTGGTCTGAAAAAACTGCAGGAGTAAATTCAGAAAAAAGAAGAAAAGAGGGGAAAAGGCCCTCTTTCTATTTACATCGATATCATCGTGTCGCGGTTGAATCTACCTAGAGCAAGCGCCCATGTCACTGCAGCAAGAATGATAGCAATAAAGAGAGTAATGATATTTGACAGCCAAACGAGATCCATGTTTATCATTCCTGAAGCATCCATTGAAATCATTGGTAACATCATGGGTAGAATGAAAATCATTACTACAGCTCCAGAAGTTTGATATGCCTCATAGACGCGTTTTACTTTTCCACTTATCAAAATCATAATTGAAACAATAGCGATAAGCATAATTGGTCCAGCTGTCAATAGAAGGAAAAGACCTGCTGGTCCAGGCACAGGAATGATGGGCAATCCCATTGTGAGAAATATTGCAGCTGTGGCAATTTCAGTGACAAAGATACCTCCGAGAAGCAACACAATACTCGGTAGGAAAGAACTCAAGACCTTCCCAAGAAGCAATTCTTTGTCGGTGAGAGGTGTGCAGAGCAGTGGCTCAAGCGTATTTTGTTCTCTTTCTCCAACAAGCGCATTTGCAGAAATGAGTGCAGCAGGTATTACAGCAATCATCCCTAACATTGGAGACATCAACGCGTCCATCAGAGGAATAACAAATGAAGCTGAGAGAGGGTCAAATATTATGATTGAGCCAATAGTCAAAATCATCATTGCAGGTCCTAGAGCTCCAATTGCGATGAGACCATATTTTACATAACCTACTTTCAAAGCCATCTTAAGGTCGGATTTTGCGACAATCATAGATTTTTGCAATGTCATCATTTTCTACCTCCTTTTATTACCTCAAGATAGAGGTCCTCGAGTGTAGCTTCTTCCTCTGAAAATTCAACAATCTTGATTCCTTGAGACAATAATGATTGCATGAGCAAAGAGTTGTTGTTAAATGGGTCATCAATGGTGATAATTAAAGAGTCTGCCTCTTTTGATACAGAAGTCACAAAATTCATTGATTCAGCAATTGAGAATGCCTTTTCGATATTATCAACTACACGTACTCGAAAGTTCTCGCTTGCCTGAAGCTTTGACCGGAGTTCTTTTGTTTCTCCACTTAAGATGATTTTGCCTTCGTCAATGATTGCTATTCTATCACAAATTCTTTGAACTTCTGCAAGATTATGAGAGTTAATAAAAAAAGTCTGTTCATATTTTTCAGCAAGGCTGAGGATGAGTTCTCGAACTCGTTTTGCTGCTACAGGATCCAAAGCACTTGTGGGTTCATCCAATAATAATATCTTTGGCCTGTGTAAGAGGGCTCTACAGAGAGCTAGCCGCTGTCTATTACCTGTACTCAATTCACCAGCAGAGTCATCCTTTCGTTCCCACAATCCCATAAAATTCAGTAATTCTTCGATTCTCTCGGGTATCTCCTCACTAGGAACATCATAAAGTTTAGCAAAATACTCTAGATTATCATATGCAGATAGTGATGGATAAAGCGTGTGATTTCCCTCCTCTGGTAGGACACCAGTAATCTCACGAACACTTACAGGAGAGTCTAGGATATCAAAACCACTCATTTTAGCAGTTCCCTCATCTGGATGAAGAAGAGTGCATAGAAGACGAATAGTTGTGGACTTTCCTGCACCATTAGGACCTAAGAGACCATAGATTGAACCTTTTGGTACATTTAGTTCCATGTGATCAACAGCACATATTTGGCCAAAGTTCTTTGTTAAATTAGAAATGATAACTTCGTCTATTTTCATCACAACCTGTAGTCAAGCGAATAGACTGACTTTAAATCTGTTATGTGATGCAATAACTTTAACGAAGATAAATGTGGCTTATTAATGAAACACAAATAACTGCTTGATTAGATAAACTAGACTGCCATCATTTTTTCAACGACTGCAGTCTGAGTGTCTTTGATCCCTTCTATCATGTGTACACGGTGGACAGTAATGTCATAGAGTTCTTCAAGATCAGAAACTTCTAACAACATCACAATATCATATCCACCAGTAGTCACAGCAATCCGTACAGCCTGTTCGATCTGTCTAAGTTGGTCCACAACCTGATCTGTTTTACCAATCTCAATCTCCATGAGTATGTAAGCCATTATACTATTTGCCATTTTGCATTCATTCTCCTAATCATTATCTATGTTCTCTCATCACAACCAAAGTCTCAATATGCTCAATCCCAGGAATTTTTTGAATTTTCTTCAGAACCATAGAATCTGTTTTTGCAAGTGTTCTACTTTTAATCGTAAGTA
>SDOA01000082.1 GCA_004524595.1 Candidatus Thorarchaeota archaeon
GTTGAAAAGGTTAACACACTGATAATGCCTGATGGGACTAAGAAGGCATTTGTGAAACTGGCACCTGAATATAGTGCTGCAGAGGTTGCGACCAACCTCGGGATATTCTAAGGAGGCTGAAAAATGGGTAAGCGTATACTTGTACAGCGAAAAGGACGAGGTACCACTCAATGGAGGTCTCCAAGCCATAAGAAGATTGCACCAGCCCGTCATCCTAAGTGGGCTCCGGGCAAGACCTATGTTGGAAGCATTGTCAATCTTCTTCATGAATCTGGCAGAGGTGCGCCTCTTGCTGAGGTTAAGTTTGAGGATGAAACCAAGATTCACTATATGGTTGCACCTGAAGGAGCATATGTAGGCCAAGTCATTGAATGTGGTGAAGATGCCAACTTGGCAAATGGTAACACATTGATGCTCGAGTACATACCTGAAGGCACTCCTGTATACAATATTGAGGGTAGCCCGGGCGATGGTGGTAAATATGTCAAGTCATCAGGACTTACAGCGACCATAATCTCAATAGACAAGACTAAAGCAATAGTCAGATTGCCAAGTGGAGGTCAGAAAGCCTTCAGTCCACGCTGCAGAGCTACAATTGGTATTGTTGCTGGTGGTGGCCGGTCTGAAAAACCATTCCTGAAAGCTGGCACTGTCTGGCACCACACACGTGGGAAGGCACGGAAATGGCCTGTTGTTCGTGGTGCTGCAATGAATGCTGCATCTCATCCACATGGTGGTGGTTCACACCAGTCTCCTGGTAGACCAAGTACTGTAAGCAGACATGCTCCACCAGGTAGAAAGGTAGGTAATATTGCGGCTAGAAGAACTGGTCGTAAGACAAAGTAAAAGGTAGATGAGAAGAGACAACTCTTCTCTCTCCTCCTCTTTTTGCATTTTGCAAACATTGCGTGAGTATTACACACAGCCATATCTCCATACTTACTGGCTATCATAGAGGACTGAAAATGCGTCTCATAGCTGTACACTTACCTGATAGGATTCTGGCTGACATAGAGCAACTTGTGAGTAAAGGGCTCTATCCAAATCGTTCTGAGGCAATCAGAATCGCTATCCGCGACCTTCTAAAACGAGAGTTATGGGATCAAAGTATGGGTCAGAAAGAGAGGTCAAGTGAGGTCATAGGATAATGCGTTCATTTATTGACTCAGCAAGGGAAAATAGCCGCATTGAGAGAGGTTCCTCTACAGTACGTGATATCGGCCAAGCACGTATTGTTGTAATTGGTTGTGGCGGGGCTGGTAATAACACAGTAAAACGTCTAATGACGATTGGTATTCAAGGTGCTGAATGCATTGCAATCAACACTGACAGACAACACTTGGCTGTCACCACAGCTCATAGAAAACTTCTGATTGGCGAAAGGATTACCCGTGGTCTCGGAGCTGGCGGATATCCCCATGTAGGTAAAGCCGCAGCTGAAGAATCCACAGGACAGCTAACAGAGCTACTTCGTGATGCCGATCTTGTCTTTATTGCAGCTGGAATGGGTGGTGGAACTGGAACGGGGAGTGCTCCTGTAGTTGCAGAGATTGCAAAGAATAACGATGCTATTGTTGTTGGCGTAATTACAATGCCTTTTAATCTCGAACGCACGAGAATTGACAAGGCAAAGGCAGGCCTTGCCCGTCTTCAAGAGAACGTTGACACTGCTGTTGTTATTGACAATCAGAAACTAATGGAGCTTGTTCCAGATCTCCCTCTAGAGGAAGCATTTGGTGTTGCTGATGAAGTTTTGGCAAATATGGTGAAAGGGATTACTGAAACTATTACAATGCCTAGTCTCATCAACTTGGATTATGCTGATGTTAGATCGATAATATGTAACGGTGGTGTAGCTCTTGTTGGTCTCGGAGAGGCCACAGGAACTGATCGTGCAAATGATGCTATCAAGAATGCTTTGAACAGTCCATTATTAGAAGTAGAATGGAGCGGTGCCACAGGTGCTCTAATCCACATCACCGGTGGTCCAGACATGAGCCTTGCAGAGGCAAATAAGGTGGGCGAGCTTGTTTCTGAAAAGATGAGTCTTGAAGCAAATGTTATCTGGGGCGCTCGCGTTGATCCCCGTCTAAGCGGCGTTCTTCGAGTCATGCTCATTCTTACTGGGGTCAAGAGTCCACAGCTATTACCTCGATCAAAAGAGGAATCAGGGATGTCTGTTGCAACAAAGAGATTGGCTGAGTTTGGCATTATTGGCTCTCAGACAACTTTGGGCTCTGCACAAGCGAGAGAGAGAGCATTTGGTAAAATTCCTGAAACATCACGCGGAACTTGGGAAGATAGGCTCAAACCACTTGAGAAAACTCTAGCAGGTCGCAAGCAAAAAGTAGAACCCATCAAAAAGAAGAGCCTCGAGGAGCTTGGTCTAAAGCGGCTTCTGGAATAATTAAACCTAGCAGATGCTTTAAACCAAACTTTTTTTGAGTTTTTTTAGCTTATCATCTCCTATGTTGGGGATGTTGATTTGTTCAATTGGCTTGGTTGTTATACGTCAACGAAAATTTATGAGTATGTAGATATCGTATTTTGAATCAGCAATTGGGCATTTTCTTGATTAGCTGAAACTAGTAAAAACATTTGGTAATAAACACCGCAGCAATGAATCTAGTTCAGACTAACCTGAGCTCAGGAATTACCTTATATCTCATCCATTGTTCATAGATATTTTCTATGCAAGACCATGTTCTTTGAGCCATTCATCTGCAATAGCAGCCACACGTTCATAGAGTGGACCTGTTCCATCAACGCCTTCTGGAGTAATTCTAATTTTATTCATGACTAAAATTACACCGGTATCTGGATAGAATTTGACTCCTCCAGGAGGAAATGATTTTTCCAGTTCCTTTGCCAGACCTTCAAGACTGACCTCTCTCTCTGCTACGGAGAACGAGAGAATATTACTACCATAAATGAAGATCTTTGGTATTTTAGAATTATTTCCTAAATCAATGACGTCCGACAGGACAATACTCAAAGTTGTAAGGTCGATTCCCTTGAGAGTTCCCGAATACGTTTTTCCATCTTTAATTATAACTTCTATTGTTGCTCCAACAACCGCTGCAAGTTCGCGATTGAAGGCTTTCATTGCTGCGACATCTGACATATAGTTTCACCACTAAAGCAAGTAGCTTACTGATTGTGGGCTGCGGACATCCAGTTTTAAAATTGCTGTTAGCGTCTGAACTACTCTCTTTTCAAGAATTTACTCGAATGTATCGGTGCTTAAATTGCATGGATGACGATAACATAACAGCTCACACTAGAAAAGAGGCCAGACCATGACAATAACACAAATACTGGAATCAGTTGAAAAAGAACAGACGCCTTCTTCTACCTGGGCATCAACTGGTCTTCTCCAAATAGCAGGGATTATGCTAACAATATCAGTAATCTGGCGGATTGTAGACCAATTTGTATTAGGTTTTGGCAGTACTTGGATGAATATCTTCCCCTCAAAATTATTCCCTTTTTTGATAATCCTAGGATTTTTTTGGAAATATCGTCAACAGGAAGTATCTTCAGTTCTTGGTCTGTCTAGAGAAAAAATTCGTGTTCACCTTCTAATTGGACTATTGATAGGAATAATCATTGCAATCGGAATCGATATAGGTGGCACTATTATCTATAACCTGCTTATTGATTCGACTTATCCTCTCCAGCTCCATGTGCTCAATGAAGGATTACTCGGATACATGTTCATCTTTTTCTTAACGAATGCATTTCTTGAGGAAACACTATTCAGAGGACTATTGATTAATGCTTTAAAGATGCGTCAAAGCGTGAATATATCAATCATCCTTTCCGCTATTATTTTCGGGCTCTGGCACACTGGATGGCCTATAGTCAATGGAGCTATGGGTGGAGAAGTAATAATACAGGTTGTATCAATGGTCTTTTTCACAACAGTCCTTGGACTATTCTTTGGTATCTATTATCAACGGTTTAATTCTTCGAAATCCCTTGTTGGACCAATTATAGTCCATACAATCATCAATTTTGTTAGTGAATGTTTCAAAGTTGGTCCAGAACCAATCATTCAAGGTCCAGATCTAGTCTTTTCAAATAGTGGGTTAATGGCAATCACATTTCTAATATTCTTTCTGATTTTTATTCCTCTTGGTGTGTTCCTATGGAAATACACGTTCGAACATGTAACTAGCCTTTGGCAGCAGTTTATTGGTAGAATCAACTACGAAGAACAAGAAGACTTGGCAAATGGAATTGATTATAGAAAAAATGACAAAGAGGTTTAGAAAATGCAAACTGGTTACGAATTAGTAATTGCTTCAAGTATAGCAACAGTATTCCTTTCAAGTATTATTGGTGCCTATTTAGGGCGTAAATGGTACTCTCAAGATGTGCGGCTTCTGACAGACCTACCATTGGTCTTTGCAATTGCTTTTGTAACCCAAGCTTTCAATATTATGATAGTCACTCTTCAACATATAGGGCTGCTAGATTCATCGATGATTTTCTTTAGAGTTCGCTCTATTGCAATTGGTGGTTCAGTTATTCCAATATTAGGTGCGCTCTTACAGATTTGGGCCCCCTCCATTCAGAGATTGCATAATAGGCTTGTCTATCTACTTACCATATACTGGGCATCTATTGCTCTCTTTGGGCCAAATGAAGAGTTAATCATGATCTCAACTATTCCAGTCATGGTAATTCTTGGGATTATGATGATAGCTACTTTCATCATTACATGGAAAACTGGACGACTAAAAGAAGTAAGAAGCGAACTCATGGTTGTTTCTGTTCTATTCGGCTTAGCGAGCCAAGTTCTAAGAGTTCCACTACTATCTACCTCATTGTTCTTTATGCCTGATATCTTACTTACTATCTCAATGATTGTGACGGCAGTAGCTTTCGCTAATCCGTGGTATAAGAGAGAGACGAATTCAAGACCAGATGAACCTCCGCAGATGATTCCTATCTAAGTAATGCCTTACATAAACACGCCTTCTGTTAGGTATTCCATAATATGTATTGAAAAAGAAATGGAGGAGTCAAAAAACTCTATAGTGACTCCTCCTGCAACTCATACATTATATCATACACCTGTTATCAGTCTTCAACCTCTTCTCTTCAAGAAGAATACAGCTACAACAACAATGACTACAACTCCTCCAACCCCAACTACTTCGAGCGGAAGCTGCAATTTAATGTGTCCATTATCTGTAGTTGTGATTGTTGTAGCGTTATTTGTTTCTGGTGAGGGCGGTATTGCATTTGGTGTGGCTAGCGGAAAAGGATCTTCATTTTCGGAAGCTCCATCCAATGTATATGGTACATCTACAATTTGGTCTGAATTATCATCTGGCGAAGCCCAATCATCATAGTAATTGTATACGAAAATATTTTCTTTACCATCATCAAAGATTTGTGTAGATTGACCGTTATTAATGAATACATTTCGTGTAATAGTCATGTTCTCAGCAGCAGATGCTGCTTTCAAACCATAGCCTGTACAGCCCTCTATATGGTTGAATCTGAATGTTGAATTTCCTCCTGATTGGATTTGGATACCATTACCATCACATCCAGAAATAGTATTGTTATGTATTAGATCGAATCTACATTTTCTGACAACTATCCCGTCTTCACCGCCATCGTCAAGTGAATTATTGAATATCTCAAGATTATCTGATTCGAGAACATAGACACAATCACCTGAAGTGTTACTAATCTCATTGTGCATTATTGAAACTGTTGTTGAGGGACCTAAATGAATACCCAGACCTGTTACTGAATCAATCTCATTATCAGCTAACTCACAATTAATTGTCGTACTCATAATCTGAATACCTGTACCATCATTGTCAATAATATGGTTCCCAGAGATTTCTGAGTCCACTCCCGTTAATATTCGAATTCCAGAACCGTCATTTCTTCTGAGAGTATTATCTGAGATCACGCATTTATTGATAAATCCAACACATTCAATGCCATGAAGAAGGTTGTCTTCAATGATGTTGTTTGTTATTACAACATCATAGATGTCTATCAACCAAAGACCTCTAAACCGATTGTGAATGAGATTATTTGTTACAAGTCCATTTCTTGAATTTGAAATCTCCATTCCGCACCAGACTTCGGAATTTGCTGGTCCATTAATCTCATTATCTGAAAACACCCAATAGAGATCTATATTCCTGATTTCGACTGAATGTGTGATATCATAGAAGTAATAGCCAGTTATCATGTACGGAGACTCTTCAGTCCCTTCACCAGGCCACTTTTCTGCCTCAGCCAGAATCATCATCTCATCATTCCCATCAAGCAGGATGGCTTCGTGGGGGCTATAGGCTCTTACAAAATCATCGTGTCCAATAAATTCTATTTGTTGTGATAGTGTTGTGGTCATGAATGGATTACTTGTAAAAAATAAAACAAGCCCAATCAGTAGGAGTAGTGTAATTCTCTCTTGTGTGAGGTTTTTCATAGTATCACCTTGTAAATCTAATCTCATACTTTGATACACCTCTAGGTTATAATAATAAAAAAGACAAGAGTTTGGAGCAACGGGCTTCAAATTTTGCAATAATTTGGTGATCCGAAGTAAACTAATAATCTCACACTCTTACGACACATTGTTTCATGATTTTTAGAGCGGAATAATAAGCAAAATCCGTAATGAAGAGAATAGTTAGTTAGATCCAGATTAACAATAATGTATGTAATTCACTTTACAATGAAGGATGTTTAGCGTAGTGCATAACTACTTCTCAATTCCCTAAAGAATGGATTATTAACTTAGCATATCACGGATGCAAGCGTCCAAGGGTGAATACAATGTCATCTCAATCGAAGCACTTTGCAAGGCAGTATCTTAGGGAAGAGAGTCTCCCAACCACATTTTGTCCGGGATGTGGTGCAGGTGAGGTCAGCAATGCATTTCTCAAAGCAATAAAGGATTTGGGTCATGAAGATTTGAGCGGATTTGCTTTTGTTTCAGGTATTGGTTGTAGTTCTTGGATTCCCTCCCCTCATTATAAAGGCGACACATTACATACAACTCATGGAAGAGCGATTGCATTTGCTACAGGGCTAAAGCTGGCTCAACCTGAGCTCAATGTAGTCATAATCAGTGGTGATGGAGACCTTGCCGCAATTGGTGGCAACCATCTCATTCATGCAGCTCGACGAAATATCGATATGACTGTCATATGTGTGAATAATTATATCTATGGAATGACTGGCGGTCAAGTCGGTCCTACAACCTTTACAGGCGACCGTACTAGCACATCTCCTTATGGTAATCCTGAACGTCCCTTTGATTTAGCAAGACTGGTCGCATCAGCTGGTGCAAATTATGTGGCTCGATGGACAACAGCTCATCCTGTACAAGCTTCACGAGCTATCAAAACTGCTCTTGAGCGAAAAGGATTCAGCTTTGTAGAAATGGTCTCCCAGTGCCCTACTGCGTACGGTCGTCGAACAAAATCTGGAGAAGGTCCTGAGATGATTGCTTGGTTCAAGAAGTTCCCTGTACGAAAGAAAGACGATCCGATAGATCTACGAACCCCTTCCCGTGATGGTGTAGACCTTGGGGTCTTTGCAGATAGGACTGAGATTGAATTCATCGAATCAATGAAAATAATCTACGCAAATGTGGAGCGTTAGAAATCTATGAGAGCTGAGATCCGTATTGCAGGTACTGGCGGAATGGGCGTTGTCTTAGCAGGCGTCATCCTTGGACACGCCGCTGTTGTCTATGGTGGGCTCGATGCTGTTCAAAGTCAGAGCTATGGTGCTGAGGCGAGAGGTACATCTGCCAAGAGTGAGGTAATAATTAGTGATGAACCAATTAAATATCCGAAAGTTCGTCAGTCAGATTACTTTGTCGCTATGTCCCAGAAAGCATTAGATATGTATCTCAAAGATGCAAGAAAGGGAAGTGTAGTACTTGCAGATCCGAATCTTGTGAATGTTGAAGCAATTAATGGATATGAAGTGGTCAAAGTCCCAGCTATGAAGATTGCTGATGACTTAGGATTAAGATTGGTTTCTAATATGGTGATGCTTGGAGCGCTCGTTCAGAAATCAGGCGTCATCTCTCTCAAAGTTCTAGAGAACGCACTAGCAGAGATACTTGGCTCAAAAGCACTGAAAGTCAATACTGATGCAATTCATGCGGGGGCAAAACTAGTTTAACCACCATGGACCAGTGGTAGAATGGTTAGAACATCTCCTGCCCTCATCTTTATGTGGAGTCCTCCAAGCACTCCAATATCAACACCGTTGCAGAGAATCATAGAATCCCTATCGATATCGCTTGGTTCTCGCCACACACTCTGTAAATAAGACTCCCTCTCAATCATCTTGACAAGTACTTCAGATAATGTAGCTTCTCTCTCTGCTTCAATCTTCAATGACCCGTTCTCTATTCTTTGCGAAATTGGCCCTTTGAAATGGATTGTGACTTTCATGATATTGCCACTCATCAAGTCCGAGCAAACGACTGATAAAGTACTTGTTTCCTGCTGAGGTGTCAATGTCTATATAATAGATGGAGCGGTTCTAATCTATGACTACGACGCATGAACACACCTTGGAACATGAGGTTGTTTCAAGCAAATTTGCTCGTGCATTCGGCCTTGAGGCACCAACATCAAGTGCAGTACGTCTAGTCAAGATTCTAGCAATTATCCTCCCTGCCTTCGCAGCAAGCTTCCAGATTAGCACAACTTTCTGGATGATTCACATGGCTGAAACACTTGGAGGTGGTGACTACTTTGCTGGTCTCACCTTAGTTGGTCTACTAGTAGTTCTCCAGATGGTCATCCAGACTGCGCTCGATTATCCAACTGGCGCTTTAGGTGATTGGATTGGTCAGAGGTGGGTGATTGCATCAGCGCTCTTCTGCTATGCCATAGCATTCTGGTTTTCTTCACAGATCGTAATAGGTACTCCATTCTACATCTATATCCTCATCTATATTCTCTTTGGGCTTGGTTCCTCTCAAGAGAGTGGTGCCTTCAATGCATGGTTTGACAACAACTATAGAGTTGCAATGCCTCACGACAAGGATAGAAAACAATATGGTGTTTTCCAAGGACGTCTTGGAATGGTCTGGCAGGCTTCTTCGACCTTAGTATTAATCCCAGGATCCTGGCTTGCATGGCTATACAGTCGACAATTTGTCTTTGGTCTACAAGCAATATTCGCGGCAATTCTTGGAATTATAGTGCTTCAAATTGTCAAAGACCTGCCCGGGGTCAGAGAAGAGAATGAGAATCGCCCCTCAATCAAAGAGTATGGTGCTTTGATGAAAGATGGATTCAAGTTTCTATGGTCTAGCCGTTTCGTCACACTCCTTGTTCTTGGTCAAGTAGTGATGTACTCGACAGGACCTGTGTGGTGGAATCTGCTTCTCTTTCCACTCTATTTCAGTTACCTTGTCACAATGGTCGCAGTATCTGCATTTCGAACACTAATCTTTATTCCACAAGCTATAACCAATGAAAGAAGTGGAGTATTAGCAAAACGATTCGATCCCAAGATATGGATTCCTCGATTTAGTTTCTTGCAGTTTACAAGTGTTCTTTTCTATATCCTTATTGCAATAATTGTGTACTTCTTTCCAGGTGTTGACCCCGACACTGCAGACTTCGTCAGTGTGATGATACCTTTCACGAATCTACCATTGATCCAGATACCTATTCAGACAATGATACCTGTAATTCTCCTATTCACTCTATTTGTTTCTCTCAATCTATTTGGCGGTATAGCAGGAATACTAACACAACGGGTGATGCTTGATGTTGTTCCAAATCGGATTAGGAACTCAATCTATTCATTACAACCAACACTCATTATGCTTGTATCAATGCCTCTTATTGCTTTCTTTGGGTGGTTCATTCCTCTGACAGGTTTCGCTCCGACATTCATAATCTGTGCATTTATCTCACTAATCGCAACAATAATGATTTGGTCTGCATTCAAAAATCCTATCCCTAAAGCTGAAGCAGTGATTGAGGCTGATGCGGAAGAAACTAGAGCGGTCGTAGAACTTGAAGTCACTTAGAACAACCAGAGATAGTTTCCAATGATTTTTGAAGAATCTCTGGGTTCATCTCTCCAGCATGATAAATCCTTCCGCTCTCTATATGATTGATAGTGATCTCTGCAGGGCTGAAAAGATGAGGGTCAACTTTATAGAAATCGAAGTCAAAGCTCTTGAATAGGTCATAGAACGGTTGTCCATATTGACTCGACGAAGATGATGGCACCTTTTCAATAAAATCCTTGATATCGTCATTATCTGCTCTCACATGGAAGTAGGTTCTTCCACCATACATTATACAATCATTGGTTACGCCCATGGCAATATTATCACTCGTTGCTACAGGTGCAATTGGTGCAACGCCATGTCCCCTTCTGATCCTGTCAAGATTGAATCTAATCAAATGCAACTTGTGCATCCCTGCTTCGACAACTCTAGCTGAAATTTGAACTGAACCTGCAAGACTCGCAGTTGGTACTACAATACAATAGAGATTTGACGGTGAAATACCACATCTATCAGCAATATAGTCTGTTACCTCTGGTGGTGGTAATTTTCTGCTCTCAAGAATTATTACTCCTTTTTTCGAAGTATCTTGATACTCTATTTCTTCATAGAGTTCCTTTTCAACGCGTGCTAATGCTCTCGCTGGGCCAGAGCCCATGGCGAAATATTGGCCAACCTTAATGGTCCATCCTGCGTACTGAGACCCTAGTGTGGAGATTTTCGGTAGATCTGTACTTGTTATTACTGCAGGTAGCTCAAGATCTCCAATATATGTATTCGTTACTCTGACTACTCCCAACCCACCTAGACATACTTCTCCAATGAGCCTTCCAAGTTCAAGGGAACCTGTGTTTTTAATTCCTGCATCTATCAATGTTGCTCCAGTTTCACATACACTCACTGAACAATCTAGTTCATCCTTTCTGTTGAGTATTTCTTTTACAATCTCAAGAGCCCCATGATTCACACTCAGCATGTGTTAGTCTCCCATACACAAATTGTCGTTTTTTATTGCCCGAACATATATTTCTTCATCTGGATGAGCCTCTGCAAAATCACCGATGAATTTTATCCACTTCTCATTGGCTTCAATACTCTCATCTAGGAAATCAGGTCGTCGCGATTTTAGATATCGTAGGTAATAATTCACGAATTCTCTCTCAGAGGTCCCACTGAATTTGTATGTTGGAAGAATAGATTCAAGTTTCCCAAGACAGATAATCAATCCTTTTGTTGCTTGGATACCGACACGATCCTCCAAATTTCCAATAATAATTATTGTACCCCCCATCATTCGTACTGCACATGGTGACTCCACATTCCCCTTGACCGCAATGAATCCTTTTCGCATATGGGCCGCCATCTCACCTTTTACATCTCCAGCAACATAGACCCTTCCTCCCTGCATTCCATCTCTGCTTCCTCGATATCCTGCACAGAGATAGTACCCTGCATTTCCCTCTATCTGGATATTACCTCCTTTCATCTCAGCTGCAGCCCAATCATCAACAGATCCTTTGACATGGATTCTCCCCGCTATCATTTCTGCGCCAAGATACATGCCAGCATCCCCTTCCACGCTTATCTTTCCGCCATTCATTGCTTTCCCAATCATCTTGACCTTTCGAAGGTTTCCACGCACGATAATCTCAGTATCAGCAGCTTTCTTACCCGATTTGCCTTCGATTCTAAAATGCTCCTTCAGAGGGAGGCCCTGATTCCCTTGATGGATTGATAAACTACTTATCTGTGTGACTGTCTTGTTAGCAAAATGGGTAGGAGTGATTACCTCTGCTTCAATAGGAATGTCCACAGTTTTCTTAAGCGTTAGGACAACAGTCATTGCTATATCAGCCCTATCGGAGTTAGAGTACTTATATCACTGATAAAGACTCCCAGTTACTGTTATTCTACGGAATAGACAAAAGAAACCTAGTATTTTAGATATAACAGATGTCCAGGTGTTGTACAATGAAAATCAATGGAGTACCAATCGATGATACTTTTGCAGAAGCATTCAGTATGCATATGAATCGTACACTAATCACAGCATATCAGGAAGATTGGGCTCGAATCACTGCGCAAGAAACAACAGGATTTGCTACATCTATCATCATGTCTCCTGCTGAGGCTGGTATTGAATTTGTCCTACCGCCAGAGGAAACCCCTGATCACAGACCAGGAGTTCGTGTAATTTTTGCCACTGCGAAAAAAGAAGCATTGGAGCAACAGCTCATTGCTAGAATTGGGCAGTGTGTTCTCACAAGCCCAACAGCATCTGCCTATGATGCTACTCCTAATCCAGAAGACCATTATCCTATTGGAAGACAGCTAGCCAAGTTTGGAGATGGCTATCAAGTAAAGAAAGGTCCTATTGACGAGAGAGTGTTATGGCTAGTGCCTAGGATGAGTGGAACCTTTGTCATTCAGGAACAGTTTGGGCGTCTGAAAGGTGTAGCCGGGGGGAACATTATCTCTTTTTGTAGAGACCTCACTTCTGGTATGACCAGTGGACGCGCTGCTGTACAAGCTATTGAAAAGGTTGAAGGGGCTTACACTCCGTTTCCAGGGGGATTAGTAGGCTCTGGTTCCAAACCCTCTTCGAAGTACAAGGGTCTTGTAGCATCTACTAACGAGCGGTATTGTCCTACTATTAGAGCTAGGATTCCAGATACTGAAGTCCCACTTAGTAGTGAATTTGTTGTAGAGATCGTTATCAACGGGCTTACAGAGGAGGCTGTTGGACGGGCGATGGCTACAGCTATTAGAGAGATATGCAGTCATGATGGAGTGATGAAAATCACTGCTGGTAATTTCGGTGGGAGACTCGGGAAATATCAGATTCATTTGCATGATGTACTCTCTAAGTAATTTCCTTCTGAAATACTCAGTGTGTGCCTCTTATTGGTCTGACCATACCTAATTATTAAGCAGGGAGTGTGTTTGACACGTGGATGTTTCATCAATGGAAGAGATTACTGTCTGGTGCGAAACGAAGAAAGGCGGAAAAATAGTAGAACGATTTGATCCCAACACGACATCCATTAATCTCAGTGATAGACGAATCGGATTGATTGACTTAGAACCTCTGAACCAATTCCCTAATCTTGAAGTATTAACTCTCTCAGGAAATGAGATTCAGAGCCTAGACCTCTCTGTATTAAGTGGTAATACCGGTCTATTGGAGCTTAATCTTGGCAGCAATGAACTTGAAACAATAGATCTCTCTCCACTCGAGAATGCCCAGAATCTAATACATGTTGATCTATCTTTCAACAGACTCAAGACCATTGACTTAACCCCGCTTGGGAGTTGTAAGAGCTTAAAAGCACTGCATCTCTATGAGAATAGACTTGACCGCGTTGACTTATCCATTCTTAGCAAGTGCAAGAAGTTACGAAATCTCACCTTGACTAAGAATGATTTTTCAGTTCTTGATATCTCCGCTTTATTCTCCTGTCCGAATCTCATGCAACTAGGTCTAGACGATGAAATTACTTTGACTACCTCAGCTAAACTCAAAGGTGAAAATACACCTCGTGCATTGAAACCATACCTTAGCAAGATTCAATGGAAATAGGTTTTCTGCTTTTTGACGCAGACGAAAACCTTATCTCTACTCCTCAAGCGAAAAACGGATGATATCACCTTTACAGGTATGTCATGAAATGCCCCAGTAGCTTAGACCGGTTAGCTAGGTGGATTTGTCCACTCACGCCCTTAAAGATCGCCTCCTTATTTCAAGAATTGATCATATCCATCTTTTCGAAGTTGTTCTTTTATTCGACGAACATCATCTGGTATCTTGGACAGCCACTCTTGTACTATCCTATTCTTTCGTGGGTGGTTCGGAGAAGCAATCAAAGCCCACTTGACTGCATCATCTTTTCGCATAGTTGTTGCAACCCATTTCAAGGAGATTCTTCCTGACTCTCTATACAGGGTAATGTATTCAGGAGATATTTGAATCGAAATTCCCAGCTTACGAGCAAGAGATGCTTCATCATCAAGCAATCTGCTTCTATTACTTTTTATTATTTCAAGAACATGATTGATTATTCTAGATTCTGGCTCACTGCTATTGTTCGTTCTTCTTTCTAGTCTGGTTATGGGAATATATACTTCATCTGAATATCGTCGAGCATCATCAAACATTGTAAGAAACTTGATTTCATCATCAGATAATTTAGAGTCCATTAAGAACTTGGCATCTTTTTCTCCTAGTTTCAATACAATTGTGCGACTCCATCTAAAGCCATTCACCGAATCAAAACTACCATCTTCAGATATCAAATCCTCAAGATAAGCAATATATGATTCCAGTGAGCCATTCATAATTACATCCGACAGTCGCTCATTTTGAACTGGTTTGTCACAAGTAGTGAATCCCCACGAAATGAACGCATCTCCTATTGGTCTTGGAATCCACATACGATAACTTTTGTTGTACTCGTTTGGCTCTATTTTTAAAATCATATCTCCAAACTGCCGAAACAAATCTGCTACAATCTTCAATCTTTCTTCTTCAGCTTCTGAATAAAACAAACGGCCGTCCTCTCCCAACCAACAGTCGCTATTGATAATTGCGCCAAGCCTTGCTCTAAGAATATCAAGTTCTGAATCTCTGAGAAGCTTCGGATGAGAAACTCCACCATGTCCATTCTTCCCTGCTACTCGTACTATATATTTCTCTAAGACTCTGGGCGAAACACCCAAGATGTCACATTGAAGATGAAAGACATCGCCAAGAATCTTAGATTTTGAGTGCTTCGTCCAAATCTTATCACATGGCTTGTTCGAAATTATCTGATCAATAAGCTTATTCAGATGAGATAACTGCTCATAGCCGCTTTCATGTAAATTGAGATGTTTGCCAGTTTCCATAACAAATTGTGAAAGGATGCATGGGTCAAAATAGAAGTACTTTTTTCCCCATACATTCATCATATCATTTAATGTCCTATCTGGATTCCATACATATAATCTATCATCGACAACTCCAAGGTGCAAATTCTGAGCAGAAACTTGCCTCCGGACTTCTCTTTCAAGTTCACCTCTATTTTTCGTAATGATCCTAAGAGTCTGAGGATGTTCTTTTAGAATCCAATATATGACTCTAGATTCCGTTTCTAGCAACTCATGAGAAATCACATCGGCAATAGATACAATGTCTTCCTCTTCAAGTGAATTCAAATTCGATTTGCTCGAGGTAATACAAAGTTTCGAAGAATCACTAACAAAAATGCTATGCGTTGAAGAAGACTTTAATTCGAGCGTTTTAGAATCTCTGGAATTGAGATATCTTTCAAGGATATCTGATTCTTGTCCGTGAATAATGCCAGTTAATCTATTTTCTTTCCATTTGTCAATTAATCGTTCCTGTTCAAACCTACAAAGTTGCATATTCAAGGCTGGTTCTTTTCCATTTTGATACTCTCTTATTTCAGCTGATCGAACACCATATATTGACGCCAGTTCTGCATGTGATTTTGAGTTATCATATCTAACATCAAAGTAGACTCTTGATTTATTATACTGTTTTTGAAAATCGACATCATTCTTTTTTCCATTTCTTTTCTCAAGAATCTTATCAATATCTTCTATCGATTCAATTATCACATTTGGCGGTCCCCCGTGAAGCTCTTCGTATAGGAAACGAATCAGTATATCTTCTGACTCTCTAATCAGCACTGGTTTTTTTCCTCTCATACCGCTATCAAGGTATTCTATCGCTTTCTTATACTTAGTATCATACCCCTTTCTCAGTTTTAAATCAAAATTGCAGAGAATGACACTATCCAATTTAGACTTGCTGTCAATAATTCTTGGCTCCTCAGGGTTAATGGAATCAAGATCTCTGATGATGGAAATCTCTCCGTTGTACGCTCGAATAATTCTATCCCTCTCTTCAGTGGTCAAGGAATGTTCCTTAGTATCTTTGACCTCTGTCCTTCTCTGTTCAAGGCGAGATTCGTCATCTGGAAATTCATCAGTCTCTCTCATGTAATATGCCCCCTCCTTTTCATACATTCAATAGCTTCTGCGAATTTTTCCAGAGGAACTCTATAGAAGATGTGAATGCTGGAAAAAGATGAGGTTTCTTGTGCACTTCCTGAGTATTCAATACAATTATTGTTGAGGAGGACAAAGGATATCTCATCATTTGCATTTCCAGTGATTCCCCAGATCAACAAATTGGGTTGTGAATTCTTATACCAAGTAATAGGCTCTGAGGGGGAATGGATTGTGAGATTTTCATGGGTTTCTGAAATAGTTGATACAATTCCTAGAGTTGATGGATCCAATGTGGAAACTGATGATATAAACAGTGGAATAGTCATAGTTACTTTTAAGATTAACATTGAGATGTGCCCAATTAGTCTCTGTTGCATGATATCTCACCTGGTTGTTTTATCCTGTGTGTACCTTTTGTACTCCCACTATTTTCCGAAGGGGATGATGTGATGTAGAATATGACATGACAATCATTATTGGTAGTATGCCAATCAATGGAAGTTTTACAATAGTCCTCTAAATTGAGTATTCATAGCTGTTGAAGGTTCAAGTCAGTAAATCCGCAATCATAAATGTTAGATTCAAAAAACAAGAGTTATTATTGGGGATTTAGGCAGCCTTAAGGTACTAAATTGCAAAAAAAGCCTATAGATTCAATCTTTTTTTCATCTTACAGATGGTTTCATTGCCGCGTTCCTAGTCATTCAAATAGCAGTCTATCTCTTGAGACTTAGAGAGGCGTGCGCTGCATCGAATGAGAAGCAGTAGAGAATATTTTTCGAAAAATGGAGCCCCTGGCGAGATTTGAACCCGCGACCTTCTCCTTACCAAGGAGACACTCTAACCGAGCTAAGCTACAGGGGCATGTTTGGTCGGAGCGTATTGGAATTTGAGATAAAGGTTTCGAAGAGATACTATGCTATTTATTGTATCTCTAATTTATGCTTACTTAGTTCACAAACTGGACTGTTTTCAATCACCTTCAGTTGTATTCTTTTTACTTCTCAAATCTCATATCGAAAGCTTTCTGAAATGCTTCCTCAAAATATTCGAGTGCTTTCGAAACCGCTCCTGTATCACTGGTAAGAATTCCGACTTCGAGGTTTTGTTCTATTGATTTCTTCACCAAGTTTGCAGAACCTATATACACCTCTTTGTTGTCCACGAGTACCATTTTTGCATGAAGCAGGTCATTGGTTTCTACAATAAATCCTCTTTTTTGAAGTCCTCTGACTGTTTCTCTATGTTCTCTATCTTCGCCCGGTTCAGGTCTTCGCACAATAATCTTCACCAATACATTTCGTTCCTTCTTCAAATCTGTGAGCTTCTTGATGATATCATCAATTCCATAGACCCAAGGCGATGCAATGAGGATTTGATATTCCGCTCTTTCCAGCATCCCAACTAAAGCTGGTGCTATCTCTCTATCAGCAACGAAGCGAACAATATTTGATTCAGCTGTTGACGTTGGAATATCTTTTGGGTTCATAGAAAAAGATTGGATTTGAAGATACATCTCTTCTGCTACTTCAAGAATGTTGGAGTATCTACCAATGTCAAATGTATCATCTGAATATTCTAATCCCCTGTTTGCGATTTGACCAAGATCTCTTGACCAATCTTCAATCTCTCGTTCTGGCACACTCACTATGTGAATTGATGGATCTTTCCAGAGTTCTTTCAATTCTGCTGACACATCCAAGGTAGTCTGATACCTTTGAACGTCATATTCTTCGCGACCATGTTTCAGTCCAGTCATGCCAATTGCATAAAGCGTCTTTCCCCATTTCTCAATAATATCTCTTGTTAGTCTTATCTCTCCTTTCTTAATGGTTAATTCTGTTTCATTGGCACAATTTGGGCATCCTTCTGCTATGATATACCACATATTACATTCTGAACACTTCCCGACTTCTTTTTTCTTGTACATCTCGTAGTGTTCTTTACATATTGGATAATATCCACTTCTCTTACCACAGATTTGACATACCATATATTGAGCCTCAACGTATCAGTGATTGACTTGCATTTAAGTTAGACTGGGGAAGATGGTAAGGAGAAGGCCGCGAGTTCAAATCTCGCCTGGGGCTCCATCTCTTCTATCTTTAGTAACAGTTTAAGCACCTACACTTGTTTTTATTTTTCGTTTACCTAAAA
>SDOA01000203.1 GCA_004524595.1 Candidatus Thorarchaeota archaeon
CTCTCGATCAACACTCGAAACACTACTATCTGCTACCTCATAACCTAGATTACCTAACTCACGCTTAACAATCTTCTGTGTTATAAGATCCTCATCATATTCAACCAATATTCTGTTTTTATCTTGGAAAATATGCACATCAATGGTGCCAGATAAATCACTAATGATTTTGATAATCTCAATCCATTGCGATTCAGTAGGTGATACTGTAAGAGTAATAGTCATTGTCGCACGTCGCGGCCGGTATCCCGTCGATTCAATAGCTTTTTCCAGGAGCATTCTATCGACTCTATCTTTGTCGTATTCGATGACAGCCTTTTCATCAAGTAAACTAACTGTGGCGCTAATGACACCATCTTGGTTCAAGAGGGATTTTTCGATTGATGCCACACATGATGCACAATGCATGCCTTCGATTCGCATTGACATCTTCTGTCTTTGCTTGTCGACTTTAGTATCTTGGTTCATATCTATCACTCAAACTCAGGTCATTCGTATTGTCGGAATTTTCTTTAACAATAGTTAATGTTAAACGGATTTCTTCTAATAACTCTTGTGATTAAGATATGCTTTTATGAAGAATAAAACATCGATTAGCCGATGAAATGTTCACTCTCTTTTTGGTTCTCTGCATCAAACATCATTTGAAGTAACCGAGTGAAGGCATCCTGAATTCCAGACCCGGTCTTAGCTGAAGTTTCATGAAATACAGCAGGAACATCGAGCTTTTTAATAAAGTACTTTGCAAAAGCTTCACCCTCTTCAGGAGTGACGTATTTTGATCTATCAAGAGAATACCTAAGATCTGTCTTATTTCCTATGATGATTGTTGGTGGTAATGGCCCCATATTCTTGTAAGCCTCTACAAGCCATTTTGAAGCATTATCAAACGATTCCCGGTTAATTACAGAATAGACTAAAAGAATCCCATTGCATCCGCTATAATAGTGTCCGCGCACTTTCTCAAAAGTTGGTTGGCCTGCAAGATCCCAAATTATGAACTTGACAATATCTTGATTAAAGAGTACTCTTTTCGTTGCGAGATCCACACCAATAGTTGCTATGTGACCCTCTGTGAATTCTTCTCCAAGATAATTTCGGCGAATGCTTGTCTTGCCAACTGCCCCGTCACCTATGAGCACAGCCTTCATTATTTTACTGCCATCATCTTGGTCTTTCAAAATCGCTCTTCCTCGCTGGTGGTGTTTAATCTCATTACTATTACAGAACAATCCTACCTATCGAGTTCTGCACATATAAAGCTCGTTTTAGGGTAAATAAGGTTAATGCTTTTCCGAGCTGAGTTTAAACACCAATCGAATTGAGAGTGTGAACTATCCTTGGTTCTATGTAGTATCTAATTATAGAGACTACGAACACGATGGGTCATTTTCTTGGGAGTTACTGTACCAATGATTATTTCCTCACAACCATGAAACTGTGCAAACTTGTTCAGGCCAATTCTAAAAGCGCTAAGAACATCATCTTCTGACCAATTTTCTGATTCGAGAAATAGCGCTTTGACCTCGAATATGCTCTTTTCGCGGTGCACTTTTGCATCAAGTCTGCCAACAAACTTGTTCCCATACAGAATAGGTAGAACAAAGTATCCATATCTTCGCTCGGGAGGTGGAGTATAAGCCTCAATTTTATAATCGAAAGACCAGAGCTTACTTGGTAGATGACGTTCTCTGATTACATTATCAAAAGGACAAATAAATTTCATCGGACCAGGTTCAGATATGAGCCTGAAATTTTGCAATTTATTGACACGTGATTTAAGAATGTAATAGGTCTCTTGAACTCCAGGAATGGATACCTTACCCAATTTGCCTGCATCTACGAGAGATTCCAAGTAAAGCTGCAATTTCTTGGTAGAACCCCAGAGGTCTCTATAGACCATGGTTCCTGTATAGAGTTTGACATCCTGCCAACTTGCAAGACCGAGAGATTTGACACAAATCACTGCAGCAAACTCAGCAGCCTCTTGATCTGAGAGGGATTCATTAGGAATAGATGAAGGAAGCACTCGTTCAGTAAGATCATAATATTTCTGGAATTTTTCACGAAAAGCTATCATAAGTCGACCTGTTGTAAAAAGATATTCTAGTGCATGTTTTTCTACCTTCCAATCCCACCAACCCTCTCTCTTGCTTCCACTACTCCCAATATCTCGGCTTGCTGTTGGCCCGTTCTTCTTCACATGATTATAGACCTCTTCAACAATTTGAGGGTTCTTTACACCCCATTCAACAGGCCAACCTTTTGTCCTCTTTGCGTAGCTATTCGCAATCCATTTGTAATAAGGATAGGTCTCTATTGGCATCAGGCATATCGAATGCGACCAAAATTCAAACAGATTTCCCTTTTTTAACTCATTCCAGATTTGCCCATCTTCATATTTGTCATAACGATTGAAAGTTGTTATGTTATGACTTCTAGATAAGACAGAAATTGTATCAATCTGGATGTTATGGATACGTCGAGCGACATCAATTACTGACTTGCATGGATTAGTAGTTCTGAGACCCTGTGCATCAAGAATATAATCACGTGCCTCTTCGATAGAGATCTCAAACATAGGAATAATCCATATGACCATCTTAAAGGGTATTTCCCTCAAGAAAGCAGAGGATGATGAAATAGTGCACTATGACTTACTTCGAGTTTGGTAAGCTGGTCCTACTATCTGATTCGAGCCCTTCATATCTTCTGTTAAATCGCCTTAACCCGAAGTATAACACCCAATAGATCGTTCCCATTAGAATAATTGGTGGAAAAGGCCAAAAGACAATGAAACTGAAAGTTGAAATCGAGAGCGGAGTCCCATCGTAGACATGTGTGTATAGTCTCATTTCTTCTCCACCTTCAAACTCCACAAAGAGAGAGAAATTGTAATGGAACGATGCCATGTAGATGTCCCATCCCGCATTATTCACATCCTCTTTGTCAATAGAGAATTTTCCAACTAATCTTGTTTCATCACCAACAGCACTCCAGGGATTATTAACCGTTATTTGACCAGTATAGTTAGTCTCGGTCACGACAGTTATTTCAAATATGAGAGCCTGAATCTCAGTGATATTCCCTCTGTCAAGAAGGGTTAGAATGAAGTATATCTCGGAGACGGAATCTGTTGTCCAGAAATCGTTATTCTCTACTTGAACCCGAATCCTGAGACCGCATTGCCAATATAAGGTCTGTTCTGAACGCCCTGCCTCTACCTGCACAGGTAGCTGACAAACAATGACAAGTATCAGTAGGCTTAGGACTACCCCTTTCCCACGCATAGTTAATCGAATTCCTGACATCAAACCAATAGATAAATATTCTCTTACCAAAGAAAGTGAGAAGGGATTTATAGAGGTTTTATCATAAACTGCATTGCGTGGTAATTAATATGGTGATCTGGGGAACGAAGAAATGGCAATTCATTTCAGCAATCTTAATCATATTCATCTTTGGATATGGAACATATACAATACTACAAGACATTATTGCAGGTCATCCGATCTGGTGGTATAATGCCTCATTCATTCTCTTTGCTGTGACAATATTAGGACTGCTTCTACTAGTTCGTCAAGGATGGAAGACATTGAGTAATATTGCAACTTATGGCCTGCATCCATCATCCAAGGAGCCCCGTGTTGAAGAAGAAGCCTATGTTCTAGATGAGCCTGAAGATGATATCGATACAGATGATAGTGAGAGATGGAGGGACTAAGAATGAGAAAGTTGTTGTTTGTTGGCATCGTGACAACAATACTGATTTGGTCAATTACATCTGGAACAATTTTCATGTCAGATGGAATTGAGTCAGAGAGGACGAATATTCTCAGTGAAACATATATTCCTCATGATCCAATTGTTGTAAGCTCGAATGATGACTTTACTACTGAAGGCTTCTCTGGAGAGGGGTCGCCAGGTAATCCATTCCTGATCGAGTGGTTTGAGTTCACAAGTAATATCGATGACGCTTGTATTAGTATCAGTAATACTACAGCATGGTTCAGAATTATAAACTGCTCTTTTGCTCCTGATTCCTTTGCCTCTGCGATCACATTATATAATGTGTCGAATGGTCAGATTCAATATTCAATAACAGGCGAAAATGCATGGAGTATCTTGGTTAATCAATCCTCAGAAGTCCATCTAGGACATCTGACATTATCTGGAACATGCATATTTATGGAGCAGTCCTGGATGTGCAGTGTTTCGCATTGTTCGATTTATGGCGCACCAGGAGATGGGATCTATTTCTATGATTGTAGCCAGATGACGATTGATGGGTGTGATATCTCAAATTGTGCTGCGACGGGGATTGCCTTGGAAAATACTGGAGAATCAACAATCATGGGTAATATGGTTCATGATAATTTCCTTGAACAGATCTTTATCTATGGTGGTTCTTCAGTAGTCCGTGTTCATGATAACGAAATACATGTGGGAATGAACGGAGGAGCTA
>SDOA01000083.1 GCA_004524595.1 Candidatus Thorarchaeota archaeon
GGATTTTGCATAAAGCATGAGGGGAAAGTTGTGAGTATAGCATCCACATTCACTCCTTTCATTGATGAGTTTGAGATCCAAGTCATGACAAATGATGATTCGCGTTATAGACGTAAAGGTCTTGCCACTGTCGTTTCTGCTGCTCTTTTAGTCTATGCACTAGAACACGGTCTTGTGCCACAATGGGATGCTGCAAATGAGTCATCTGTAAAATTGGCCAAAAAATTAGGGTATACCAATCCCATAAAGTGGAATTCCTTTTACTTGAGACCACCTCAGAAATAAGCAAATGATTGAACTTGAAACATCAACATTTCTTCAAAATAAGCTCAATTTCCTTGTCTTCGATTAGAAAAATATGAACTGGAGATCATCAACAATGATCTCCGATTCACATATACTTGCTCTTAACCAACAACTGAGAAGTCATCAAATACAAGTGTTGGCACCATGACGCCATATGGAATCATGAGCTGATTGTTTGCTATATCTGTTAGATTCTTCAATCCATTGTAATAGTTGCCTGCAATTGACACGGGCTGAACTGGTCCCTTCACCTCACCATCTTCTACAAGATATGCTGAACCTGCAACACATGAGAATTCTCCAGTCTCAACACTTGAATGGAAGATACCTAACGGGAAATCTCGAATCATGATTGCTTTGCCATCAATCGACGATATGATATCCTCCTCGGTCTTCTTTCCCGAATGAACTTCTAAGAACTTTGATGATGCACCTGGTCTATTTTCGTAGGGCATTGACCCACCAAATATACCACTTCCACGTGCGCAATTACCTGTTGAATCTAATCCAAAGGCTTTGCCAAAGTAACTATCGAAAAGGAAATTCTTCAATACTCCTCTCTCAATTATTGGATTGATTTGCTGTGGAAGACCCTCTGCGTCTATGGATTGAGTTTCTAAGGAATTAGGATTCTGTCCATTATCTATCAAAGTGAAATCTTTGTTAGCAATTGTGTCACCAATTTTGTCACACAATGGCGAGACCCCATCAACTACTGGTCGTCCAACCGCTGATTGAGCCAAACTAGAAAGGATGTAAAGACCAGCTGGAATCTGCGTCCATATTGTGGGTAATTTTGCGGTCATATCTAATTTCTTTGCACCAAGTAGATTAACAGCATATTCTGCAGCTCGTCTACCCACTCCCTCAGTATTAAAAAGACGTTCTCGTGAAACATCAAAATCGAATGAACCTCTACGTTCCTCACCATCGATTGCATACACTCGTGCATCGCAGCCATTTCCACAGCTTCTTGTTCCCTGCAAGATACCTTGCGTGTTTCCTACAGCATAACCTCCCCAACCTGCTTCTGCTGATGCGGAAATTACCTTCACTCGTGGATCAACAACACGTGCTTCTTCTATCATGACCTCGCAACTCTTTATGAGATCATCAGTGTGAAGTGCAAGAATATCGTCAGAATAATATCCTTCCTTACTTGGCGGTTTAGGTTCTGCAAAACTCTTGAATCTATTATCTTCGACCTTGACTGTCTGGATTATTGACAAAGCTTCTTTTACTGCAAATCTGACTCTATCTGTTGTTACTCCACTAGCAACTGCAAATCCAATTCTCTTGTCCTTGGCTGCTCGAACTGCCGTACCCGCCAAAGCGCCATCGGAAGCACTAACAATACCTTGATCGATTTCAGCTTTCACCTTATTCTGAAAGAAGAGATATATTTCGAAGTCTGTACTACTGTCTAGTGATTTTGCATACTTCAAACCCGAATCGGTCACTGAGAGTAATTCGTCTTTAATATCATCAAAATTCATATTTCATCAACTCCTATTTTATGCCTCTCCTCCAAACGTTACTTCATTGATGAGTAATTTAGGTCCGCCATCACCAACAGGTAGCGGAAATTGTTCACCTTTACCACAGCCACCAAAATAACCTGCTGATAGTTTGATCTCTCTCGTTGCTCCCTCAACTTGTGATAGTAATTTCAATATATTACCAGAGAGAGCAACTTCTCTTATTGGATATTGAATCTCTCCATTTTCAACCCAATATCCTCGGATAGCTTTAAACAAGAAACTTCCATCACCTTCAACTTGTCCCCCTGATGATTGTATTGCAAACACTCCAGTGCCTAAATCAGCAATAGCTTCTTCCTCTGTTAAATCTCCTGCTGCAAAGAATGTATTTGTCATTCTTGGAATTGGTGGAAAGACGAAGTTTACCGCTCGTGCATTTCCTGTAGGTTCTTGACCTAATTTCTTTGCTGTACCTCGGTTATGTAGGAAATGTCGAAAAACTCCCTTATCGAGAATAGTGGTCAAATTGGAAGGAGTTCCTTGATCATCATATGGAAGCCAGAGGCCACCAAATTTCTTTATCTCCGGAACTCCACCATCTATTATGGATGCATGTTGTGTTCCCAAAGTTTCACCTAATTTCTCTGAAAGTGGAGATCCTCCTGTAACTGCAAAATCCGCCTCGCTCAGATGACCAAACGACTCATGAGCAAGTACTCCTACGAGTTCTTCTTCTACAAGTGCTCTGAACTTGCCAGCAGGGCATGCCTTTGCTTGTAATTGTTCTTTAGCATTCTTCCCTGCTTTTTCTCCCATCGCCTCTGGAGTATGTTCTCCTTGTTCAAAAGCTTCTAAGCCAACGGTACCACCATAGCCTTCAGCTCCATTAACCATTGCTCCAGAGTCGGTCTTCGAAGTTACAAGCACTCTTAAATCCGTGACAAGCAGATTCCAATCAATCTCAGAACCATCACTATTTACAAACATCTTTGGTCCGTAGAGTTCTCCCCAAAGGGCTCTGATGCTCCTGATATTGTCTCCATGTTCTCGCGCTGAATCGACTTCTCTGTTTACCATATCGATTTTATAAGCAAGTTCTCTCTCTCGAGGGTGAATCTTTACTTGCAGAGTATCTGATATTTTACTTTTCACCGCATCTCTTCTATCAAAAGGCAGTTTGAGTTTTGCTGCACGTGATGATGCTTTTGCCATTCGGTAAGCTTTCTCTGTAGCTAAACGGATATCTTTCATCTCAGTACTAGGTGTAAACGAGAAACCAGATATCCCATCTACATACGCTGTGATGGCAAATCCCATACGTGATTTGACTTGAATATCTTGCCAGATATCGTTAATCCGTTGGAGTGTTCTCAATGTGAGATCCTCATATCTAGCTTCAATGAAATCCGCACCAAGGTCTTCACCGACGTGAACACTTTCTTGTAATTTATCTAACATTAGTATGAAACCTCTCTTCTCATTTAGTAGGATGCAGTTGGGTGGTCACTAACTATTGAGATTCTGGTTATTTTTGACCAGCTATATGACCATTATATTACTTGAATCTTAATTACCTCTTTGAGCATCCTTGCTTCAATATCAAATTCTCCAATTACTTTAAAGGATGACTCTTTACGCGAGTACTCATCTTGATACTACATCATTTCATTTCTAATATTCGGTACCAATAGGTGTACATTGTTTCAAAACCCAGTGACCCGTAAAGTTCTAGAGCTGGAAAGTTTTTTGATTCCACTTGTAAGAATATCCGTGTTGCATTATTCTCTTCACCCCATATTCCTAGAGCACAGTTTATTGACCGTGCAACACCTCTGTGTCTGTACTCTTCTAAAGTCCTGATTGAGAAGAGGGCTAACCAGTCTTCTTTCACTACCCCTAATCCAATGCCAGCTATTTTCCCGTCTATCATAACACGTGCAATAATCTTTTCACCTTCAATTCTTTTTATGATACTTCTCCTTGCTTGTTGTACGGTCTCATCAAATCCCGCACTTTGAAAGAGTGCATTAATTGATTTATCTGACACTTTTAGAAGATCTACAGGAAACTCAGGATCTAAGCATGATAACTGATTGACTGGGAGTGTCTGCACAAATGTTTTCATACGTTTCTCAAAACCCATATCTATAAGAGTTTCATCAAGTCCCTCAGGTTCACTTGCCTCCGTAATTTTAAAAGCTGGCACTGTATCTCTCTGTTCGTAGAATGATATTACATATTCGATAGCCTCTTCAAGTGCTTCATCATTGACTGGTTCAAGTGGATATACGCTATTGGCTCTCCAAGTTATACCATCGTTCCATTGAATTATCCATCCTCTGTATCTCTCAACCTCTCTCCCTGGCCAACAGAGCAATGAGATATACTCCAAATCTGAGATGGCCTTTTTAGATGCCATGTCTTCATATCTTACATTCCTGCATATAATATTCATTGTCAGTATTGAATCTGTACAACTGATATAGAAAAGGAGAGATACTGCATCAAAACATCTTTTTTGTGGATTGAGTATCAAACTTCGAGGTCCAATTTTGGAACAACAACTAGGATCTTTAGCATGGTCATTAGTCAGTGATATCCATGGTTGCATTAGCGTGGAGCGGTACAAACAAAAACGATTTGCAATTGAAGTGACACGTCTAGCTGCTTTGAATCTTCTCTTGAAATCTCGATTTGAATCTGAATATCTTGGTGTTGATAACAATGAATTATTACTCAACCATCTCTCTTTCGAAGGCGAACGAGCTGGATTCAACTCGTCTGAAGTGAACAATGAAGTATATTCTGTATTGGACTCTTACATGTTTGAATCTATGAAAAAAATACGACGAATGGATATTCATGAATTCATCGAGTTTTTTGGACAGATACACTCGGTTGCTTCGTATCATCTGCCTTTATCACTAAATCATAAGTCAAGACAGAGGTCTCTTGGTGCATATTACACACCTAAACCAATTGCTGACCATATCACAAATATCACATTATCCCCCATTCTCGAAAAAAAGATTAATGATTCTATTAAAGATGAAACATTTGATATGGATAACTTGTTCAATTTTCATTTAGTAGATCCTGCCTGTGGTACAGGAGTCTTCTTGACTTCCGTCTTTGAATTGATACAGCATTATTCGAAATTAGCAAGAAAGAAAGCCTTGGAAACTGGTATCTCAAAAAAACAATTAGAATGCAACTATCAGAGTACCCTTCCTTATCTCTATGGTGTTGATTTGGACCTTGGAGTGCTTGAGGTTGCAGACTTTTCTTTACGTCTTCTCGAAAGTGTTCATACTACACACATCTCAAAATCGCATCTCAATCATACTCTCAAAAGAGGTAATTCTTTATTCTCATTAAATGGACTCAGTGGTGAGAAAGATTATCGAAGTTTCTTCAACTCTATTGAAGATATGTTTCCTTTCGAGTGGTCTCAAGAATTTCCAAACATTATGAATAGAGAAAACGGTGGCTTTGATTTTGTTCTCATGAACCCTCCTTACGAGCGATTGAAGCCCAATCTCGCAGAGTTTATCAGAAACCGTTTGTTACGCGGTGATAGTCAAATACATTTGAATGCCTATAATTCTCACAAAGAACATATCAAGGAAGCAACAAAATACTATAGGAAATCTGGAGAATATTCCTATGCAACCAGCTATGCACTGAACACATATCTATTATTCATTGAACGTGCTTTGCAGCTGACACGGCAAGGTGGATTTGTGGGTTGCATTGTACCATCCACAATTCTCTGCGATGTATCTGCTCAGAATTTAAGGAATGAACTGCTTCTCAACAATACTGTTCACGCTATTGATAATTTCCCTGAGACCTCGCGAATCTTTCCTAACGTGACTCAAGCAGTCACCATTCTGACATTTTCTAAAGGAGGAACTACAAGTACTTTCAGTCTAGGACTTAAAAGAAAAAACCTTGCTGAGGCTCTAAATAAGAAAAGAATGGCTTTGGACCTGCATCTAATTACGAGAATTATGGGTCAATCCTTAGTAATCCCGCAAGTAGATGGGAAGGGATATGCAATTCTTGAATCGATCCATCAACATCCTCCTCTATCATCTCATTCTGACATTAAAATTAATAGAGGTGAATTGGATCTCACAATAAATCGCAATCTCTATTCTATTAAGAAAACCATGATCCCTTTGATCAGAGGGTCGCAGATATCACGTTATGGTCTAACTGACGCAGATCAAAAAACCAGATACGTGGATATGGATTTGCTACGAAGTTCGCTTGCAACATCAGGTCGCTTAGGACACATTGCAATGAAGAGAATCGCATGTCAACAGATATCTAATATGAATCAACGATGGCGTCTAAAATTTGCTCCTATTATGCCTAATTCCGTCTTAGCAAATTCTTGCAATTATATAGTCCATACTCATTCCAAATCTCATAATCTGTATAATTATCTCTTAGGTATTTTAAATTCAGAACTTATGAATTGGAGATTTCAAATAACCAATTCGAATAATCATGTCTCCATCAGAGAACTGCAGGCTCTACCACTGATACCTTTCAATGAGGGAGATAAAATCGTACAAGAACTATGTAAGGCCGTGAAAGAGTACCGTGAATCCAAGTCTACATCAACTACTCTAATTGATGCTTATGTATTTACACTTTACAAGTTTGATAAAAGAGATGTGCTTTCTCTTCTTAATATGAGAAACTGCCCCTCTGATGAACAAAAAGAAATTCTTACACACTTCAACGAATTATCTTAGTCAATTCACATTAAGAAATTAGAAAGACTTTCAAAGTGAAGAGGCGTACTTAACATGTGAACATTATTACTTCTCAAACAATAGATTGGAAAAACAACGCTGATAAATTGCTATACAATCATGTATGTGCTTCACTCAGTGAATTCGATATGGAAGTAGTGAGGTCTGTCCCTTCTGGCGGAAATTGGCAAGACATTCCTGATTATATAATCGCAAAGTCTGCAAGATTAACACAAATTAAAAAATCAGGAGGGAGAACAACATATTATGGAAGATTAAGTGGTGAGTATCCTAGCTACACAATCAACACCTACTTTAATCGACCTGGTAATGGTACTTTTATTCATCCTGTTCAACATCGTTTAATCTCATTGAGAGAGGCTGCACGGCTGCAATCATTTCCTGATGAGTATATATTCGGAGGTAGTATGACCTCCCAATTCAAACAAATCGGAAATGCTGTACCGCCATTACTTGCAAAAATGATTGGCAAATCTATAAAGAAAGGACGAAGCGTCGATTTATTTTGTGGGGCTGGTGGATTATCTGAGGGTTTAGTTCAGGCTGGCCACAAAATTTTGATCGCTTGCGATTGGAATGCCAATATGTGTGAATCTTATGTTAGAAATCATCAACATACAAAGGTCATTCAAGTTAATATGAATGATTCAGAACATATAGTCGATCTCATCGATTTAGTCGAATCAGAATTGAGGGGAAGAACTCTCAATTTGCTTGCAGGTGGTCCTCCCTGTCAGGGATTCTCCACAGCTGGGAAGTGGCAACCATCTGATATAAGGAATTCTTTATTATTTCAGACTCTAGATATCATTCAGCATTTTAGACCTAACACAGTACTATTAGAGAATGTTCCAGGAATTAGATCATTACAGAAAGGACTAATCCTTGAAAAATTTGTTAATGCTCTCCAAAGTTATGGGTATTTCACTGACATTATACTCCTGAAAGCTGAAGAGTATGGTGTTCCTCAGCTACGGAGAAGAGTCTTTATCATAGCTAACACAGACGGCTATCACTTCAGTAAGCCGACTGGATTACTCGCTCCAGTAATGCAAGGTAGAAAGAAGCATGAGTCAGATCTTAGGAAGATCGAACAGCCACCTCCCATATCAGTAAATGAAGCAATCTCCGATATGCCACCAATATCGTCAGGTCAGGGTGATGATGTAATTGATTATGATGCATCATGGATAGAGACTGATTATCAACGACTAATGCGAGGAATTATTTCCGTTGATGAATTCTTTAAGAATAGAGCTGAATAAGGTTGATTAGTGAAATGATACTCTCTCCTATTCAACAATAAAAATTTGCAGTGTTTTGGGTGGTTCAAAAGATTTGATAGCTGGTGCAATACTATATGACCTTCTAGGCTCCAAAGTACTTGCATCTCTTAGTTTCACTCAAACTGAATATACTAATGAATTCCTACAGGCTATTGCTACTGAATACTATGTATTGCTTGAGGAGGATGCTGCAAAGAACTTTGTCAGCACTAAGATATCCGAACATGCAATCACAATATCAAGAATTGGTGATGTAACCCTGATTATCACCATTAGTGATACTGACTCATTTACAGACGATGAGATAGTGCGAATACGAAAACTTCAGTGGCTTGCATCTGAAGAAGTTGATACGTCCTCGGTACGTAATTTCAAAGAGCATTTCGTAGATTTGGTTGATGAACACCTGAGGATTCACTTGTCTATCTGTTTTGTCATTCCTAGAGACCTCCCTCCAGAAGACGTATCTGGAGCTACTATTGAAGCACTGGTTCGAAGAACAGGGGACAACCGTCTAGCTCTAAGTAATCCTGTGTTGATTGGACCCTACTCGGTAAAATCCATGCAAGTCTATTATGACGAAATTATAGGAGATAGATTGCCAGACAATATCTCGCATATTCATATCTTTGCAATGGTGTCTTCAAAACATCAATCAGAACTGAATATGATTGAAGAAGCTGTTCTTAAGATACGATCATTAGGCGAATCGCTAGTTATCGTGATTCCTAGTTCTGACAATGAATTGGAATACACACGCAACTTGGAGTATACACTTAGAGTTGACCTCTGCGATTCAGTCTCTCCAAAGCCATCTTACCTATTACTTGCTGTCCTCGCTACCTCTGGATACAGTGATATGCACCCTGAGTTGGCAAGAGAAAAATGGTTAATCGATATGGCTATTGATACACCAAAAGAACAATCTCAAGAAGATGATGAAGAAGAATTAGGACATCAAGCCTTTTTCGTTGTTGACAGAAGAACTGGTGAAGCCATTTACAGTTACTATTACGAGGAGCGGTCTCGGATTCTTGAGATGGCTCCAAATATTGTTGCAGCTATAACCTCCTTTAAGATAGATCAGAGCAAATCTGCAGAGACCTCGGTCTTTAGGACAGGTGAGTTGAGCTATATCACAATAGAACGGAATGAATACATCTTTACTCTCATAACAGGGAAAAATGCCGATGTTGAAAAGCTCCGGAATAGATTCTCGTTTCTACCAGACCTGTTTCAGGATGAGGTGCCTGAACTCATTGATGATCCAATAGATTTGTTCAGGTCACCTTTATTTACAATCAAACTTCTAGCAACATTGCCTCCAGAGGACCTTCCAGGACGTGTGGCACCAAAGCAAAAAAAGGCGCTTATATGGGAACGATTTGAGCATCCATCCGTTCGTGATTTCTTGCAAGCCGTGTGGCAGAAACTTGACGGTGCCTTTACGGTGTCACGACTAGTCCCCAGCCAAGGTCCTGAACTTGTTTTGGGAGCCATTCACCTGCTGAAGAGATTAGATGCCATCATATTTCATATCAAAATAACACAAGAAGATGCTCCAATACTTCGTACTACTCCAGATGCTGAAACTTTGGCGCTTTATGCTCAGCTGGATAATATTCTTGAATTTGTGAACGGAATACATACGATTCAGAATATTGCAATGGCAATGAAGATGCAACCAAGTGTGCTTGTGACAGTATTCACTGAGTTACATAGGAGAGGAGTTGTAACATTCAATGAATGATGACATCATAGTAAGCTTCAATTGGTTGAGAAAAATAGATAACACCTAAGAACTGACCTATATTAGAATAGATGCACAAGTAGTGATGACTCAATGATACACAACGTTCTTCTCATCAGGAAAGATACGGGGGACGTTGTAGTCCGAACAAGGTTTTGGAAGATTGATTTTCTGGAAGGCGATATTAAAGAGTTCCTTGCTGGGCATAGGGACCTCCAGAATACAGAGGGTCTCTCACCAGATACCCCTGTCTTTGTTGCTGAGAAGCATAAAGTATTCCATTCTGAAGTTGATGGTGAGATGCTTCTTCTCTTCGTGACTGATGGACGTGATGAAGATCGAGCAATTCAGTACCGTGTACGCGAGGGTGCATCACGTATTTCGACTGCCCTCCGTGGAAATAGTATGGGGTATATCCGCGATAATCTCGACGACATACTCGGTGAGCTAATCTTCACGAGGTTCAAAGTATCATTTGTTGGGTCGGGTGGTGTCGGTAAATCAACGCTCCTCAGGCTTCTCTTTGGGAAGGAACCTGCACCTGGAGGCTATACACCTACAATCAACGTTGCGGTCGATTCGTCCGAAACAATTCAGTTCGGAACTTTCCTTGTCACAGTGTGGGATTTTGCAGGACAGGCGGTCTTTCAAGATCTCTGGAGTTTCTACTTTTCAGGCACCGATGTTATCTTTCTCGTGACTGATTCGAGCTTCAGAAATGTCATGCAGACCAAGTCTCTTCTACGAACTATCCGCAAAGAGGCTCCCGCAGTTCCACTTTTTATCATTGCAAACAAGCAGGACCTTCCAGAATCGATGAAGGCTGAGAAGATCAAGAGACTTCTAGGTGCACCGACATTTCATATGATTGCAACTGACAAATCACGACGAGAGGAGTTCATTCGTCTAATGCTCGAAGTCGCAGCAAAGACTGTGGGTGTTACACTTCCAGACTTACCAATATCTGAGATGATCACAGTTCGACGAGGTCCTGAGGAAATAGATCAACCAGGGTCCACAGCAGCAAAAGAAAGAAGTACAGCTCAAGGCTCTGGATTTGAAACAGTCCCGTATGAAGTTCAGACTGATATTCAAGAAATATCTGGATCCAAGCAGACAGATACACAGACCACTCAACAAATTACCACAACAAAACAGATTGAAACAACAACAGAGGTTATCGCCTCAGTTCCTGAACACAGTCAGGTCCTCCACCTCTTGTTTATATTGCCTAGTGACGGTATGCCTGATGTAATTTATCATCTCAATTATGTTGATGAGGAAATTGATAAGAACGCAGTTGCATCATTGATTTCTGCTCTTGATTCATTCGGAGGAATTGATAGTAGTTCTGCTGATGATGGTTCTGGTACAACTAATGCACTTGAAACCATCGAACATGAAGGTAACCTTGTTATGGTAGAGAAGTCGAAACATTTTGTAATGGCTCTCATCGTAAGTAATGATAGTGAAGAGAAAGAGCAGAGACGAATCCTGAATTCCCTTCTGATTACCATTGAACAGAAATATCATGATATCTGGAACACGTGGAAAGGCGATCTTACAGTCTTCGAATCCTCAGTCTTTGAAGTCCTTACGGAGATTCCTCTTCGTGCTGTTAGTTTCGATTACATTGTTCGAGCAAGAGAGGCTGGACGACCACTACCCTTTAGCAGTCGAGATGTTGGTTTTGCAATTGTCGAAGTACAGTCCGCTATTGAGAGTAATGAGACCGTTGGGGGACTAGTACGAAGCTTAGATATTCCACGCGAGACCGTTCTAGGCAGTCTTCAGATTTTGAGTAAATATGGTTGGATTGACTTCAAAGTAGAGCTTGGTCCCACAAACCACCTTAAGAAACGAGGTGTAGTTGATGAGAATACTGAGAAGGCATATGGTGCTGTGGTTGTAAAATTTGTCGATTTATGTGATGGAACAATTTCCCTCGAAGACGTTGTACGAAAACTCAACGTGAGTCTTCCAGCAATGAAATTCGTGGCCACCAAGCTAGTCCTTGATGGCGTTCTTGAGATTGTTGCATAACTAGGTCTTGATTATTATTCTTTGTTTATAACTTGGAATCATAACACCTTTTGGTTCTGCATAGACTGGAGTATGGACCATTATACGTTTGCCTTTACATGAATTGACATAATTTTCGAGATTCGTAGATGATGAGTGTGCACTCAACCGAGCATACTCTACATGACACTCATGAGGTTCATATCCATGGAGGAGGTTCCATCCTGGTGTTCTTGGGGCAAGATAACCGCAGAGTATCACTGCTGCATTAGGATTACCTCTCTGTTCATTAAAATGATGTCGCGCCAGTCCACCAGCCATCATTCCTCCACCTGCGACCAACACATCATCTTCTTGCAAATTTATTCTATTCTTTTTCATGCTATCCCAATGACCAGTGACACCTACGATTTTTGTGACTCGTTCGGCCATTCCAGTAACCATGACATTCTTGTTCCTTGTGATACCAAGTTCTTCTAGTATGAGTAATATTTCCTGGGAACGTCCTACAGCAAAACTTGGAATTATAATAGGACCAAAATCTGAAATGGTCTTACTAATTTGCTGCTTGACTTTTTCTCTATCAAAATCCTCTCTTCCCCAGTATGTGCCATCAAAAATTGTGTAGTCTGCATCTGTTGGTAAGTTTGCTCCGGGGAAGAGTACAGATGCATCCATGTTGAAATCACCTGTGTAGAGTATCTTCACACCTTCAATATCTATCGAGTAAATAGCGCTTCCAGGAATATGGCATGCATCAATTGGTGTTACTACGATTCCTGGACCTACTTCATTACTTACACCATATTCCAATTGAACATGATTCTTTGTTACCTTTTCAATGTTAGATTCATTGTAACGAGAGATTAAATCCAGAGGATCATACTTGCGTGGTGGAAAAGGAGTGCCTACTTTGAGAGCATCATCAAGTAGGATTTTTGTGATTGCTCCACTTGGACCAACTGAACACCACTTGCCTGTGAACTCCTGGAACAATACAGGAAGTCCACCAACATGATCTAAGTGTGAATGACTTACAAGAACTGTGTCTATCATATCAATTTCAGGAACCCATTCAGGAATCCTATGATTTGCAACTGAAAGTCCATAGTCAAGTAATATACCTCCAGTATCAGTCTTGATAAGAACACCACTCCTGCCTATTCTATGTCCTCCGAGGAAGATGATTTCGATAATCTTTGTTTTCGTAGAATACGCAACTGCTGGTAGTAGGCTAACGCGAAGTTTTTGCGGGATGAGTTCGAATATGACAGGGTCGATTGCATCTCCGGGTGTTGGAGATTTCAACTCTTGAAGTTTTACTGGTAAGTTTGAGTCGCGATTTGTCTTGAATCCCTCTTTAACGAAGACCTGTTGCATTAAATCGACAGATTTCTCAACAGTCATGTTTGAGGTTATTTTCTTCTGGGCGACCTCATAGACATCTCTCTTCTTGATTCTCGTAAGATTAAGAAGAACTACGTCTGGAGCCCAATCCTTTAGTACCTCATAACTCTCTAATAATGAAAGCTCCTGTACAGCTTCTTGCAAATACTGCGGATGCCGCATCACAGCATCAACAAGACGAAATTGATTGGTTTCTAATGCAGATTTGATATCGATGCCCAATTCAGTAGCAGGTTCGATAAACAAAGACGGCTCGAATAATGGTGCTCCTAGGAACTGAATCCAGTAACGAACCTCCTTTAAGATTTCAGCTTCAGATTCATTATTAATAGCTGATAGATATAGTAAGGCTTTCCTTAGCCATCTTTCAATTGGTGTTTGATTACGAATATATCTCAGTGAATATCGATATAGATATCTAAAATCCTCTTCATTATAATTACCCATTATAAGTCCATGGATACAGAGAGTCATTGCGTTGATGATGTCCTGAACAGTCGTATCATCTCGTGCATCAAGGAAAATCTGCATAAGTACATCATTGACTGATGATGCAATAGAGAGGTTCTCTGTACTTATGTTTGAAGTCTGAGCGAGCTCAAAGACAATTAACTCTCGTGACTCTCCTAACAGTCCCTCCCCTTCTGGTATCTTTTTTCCTCTCTGAATCGATTTCAAATCATTCTCTGCTTGTTCGAATGTCTGTTTGATTTTCTTATGTTTAGTCTTTAGGAGGGTTTTCACTTTAGTCACTCCATAAATCTAGCTGGGCTCCTTTTTGAACATCATGTTGTTTCATTTACCTTGTATATACCTTGCCTGCTATCTCTTAGTGATAGATGTTTCATGACCAGTCCTTCACTCATTAATAAAGACAGAGCGTACCGAACTGTTCGGGGAGGTAATTTTGTCTCCTCTATTATTTCCTTCTGACTCAGCTGTCCCTGATATTCTAATACCTTCAGAACCAGTTTAGCGCTGGGAGGAAGCTCATGCGCCAGATCTTCTGAGGTCTCTGCTTTCTTGAGTAACTTACCCCTCAGCTCTGCTACTCGTTCAATATCGAATTTGACGAAGACTGCATTCTGTTTGGCTTTTCTAATTCTGAGTGGTTTAGTGTCTATTTTTCTTCTAATCTGCCCATCGAGTACAGCCTCTATAGCTACCGAACTCGTCAGATCCTGAATAGTAATCTCCAAGTCATCTGAGAGAACGAGTGGTCTACGTGATGGATTTACGCTATTTACAGGAATGATTGAAAAGACCTTGGCCGAGTTCAAAATAACAGGTCCTCCAATACTCAATGAATATGCTGTACTCCCTGTTGGAGTTGCAATAATCAAACCATCGCTCCCGTCTTTCCAAAAATGTTCACCATCAACCAATAAAGAATATCGGATTAGAGTAGCACTCCTCTTTGCAAAAATGCCAATCTCATTCAGTAATGGAGGTGTTTCTCTGCCTGAGATATCTGCAACAAGTCTTGTCTTTTCTTCTTTTGACCATCTAGATGCAATAAGGTCATCAACTACAGCTTCGAAATTAGTTACAAGGACATCAAATAAGAAGTCAGGTTGCCCCATGGATGCAATAGGCAAGATTGGTGCATTTGTATGTCCTAGGTCCAGAAGAGATCTCAGGAGAAATCTGTCAGACCCAATAATGGCAAGGACATCCACATCCATTTTCTTCAATGGAATCCCCTTCGCCTTAAAAGACTCAGCAAGTTTCTCTTCCAGAACAAAATCGACACCACTCTCTTTCAGAATATTAATAACATTCCTTGAATCCTCTACCATTCCCGATTCAGGTCCTGAAACAACACCGATTTTCATTGAGTATTCCTCCACTCTGTTCTCATCGTTTATTTTTGATTCATTACTCTCCTTAAATGACCTTCTGATGAACTGGCAAATGTTGCCGGTTCTTTTTCCACAGTCCACTCTTTGCCTTTTAAGATTCCATTAAAAGCCAAATTAAAAATGAAAAACATGGTGCACGCTTCATGAACCATGATTTCAACGACCTTCAGAAAAAAATCCTCAAACTTAAGAAAGAAAAGAAAGCACTCATTCTTGCTCATAATTATCAGACCCTGGATATTCAAGAGATTGCAGACTTCGTTGGAGACTCATTACAATTAGCACGAAAATCCGCTGAGCCAAATGGTTACAACATGATAATTTTTGCTGGGGTCAAATTCATGGCTGAGATGGCTGCAGTGCTCTCGCCGGGCGTACCTGTCTTCATTCCTGATCCGAGAGCTCTTTGTCCTCTTGCTGCTTACCTAGATGCTGAAAAGATCAAGCAAAAAAAGAGGGAATATCCTGGTGTTCCTGTAGTTGTGTATGTTAACACTACCGCAGAAGCAAAATCTGAAGCTGACTATATCTGCACCTCTGGTAGTGCAGTTGAAGTCGTTGAATCCTTGGGCGTAGATAGGGTGATCTTTGGTCCTGATGCAAACTTAGCTGATTATGTTCGTGATCACACAGATGTCGAGATTATTGATCTTGATGAGGAGGGTCACTGTTATGTTCATGACAAGTTTGAACTTTATATGTTGGAAGACCTGAAGAAGAGGTATCCCGACTCACTAGCAATTGCCCATCCAGAATGTCCTGTTGAAGTCCAACGAGCAGCAGATATGATTGGTTCTACAGGAATGATGGCAAATACTGTGGCTGAGACTGATGCAAAGATAATCCTTATCGCCACAGAGATGGGAATGGTACAGCAATTACAGAAGGCACATCCTGAGAAGACGATCATTCCTTTCTTTGATGCTGCAGTATGTCGACAGATGAAAAAACACACTCTTGAGAAAATTCTCAATGTTCTAGAAAATAGACCAGAAGAGAATCTTGTTACTGTGCCTGAAGAATATGTTCCTCATATTCGGGAAATTCTTGAGAGGATGAATAAGGTACGCGGCCAAGGACCTGCTACAGCAGTAGCTGTTGAAACGATGTGATAGGTATCTCTCTTTCATAGATTTGTGATATAGACCAAAATCTCATGACGGTTGGTGATAATTGGACCAGAATGACCTGCTCTTCGAAAGTCATCGTAGGTGAACATGTCTTCCAGTGCAATGAACTGGCAAAAGTTCTTTGACCGTTCATAGTCTTTTATCGAGTCGCCAACAAAGACCATCTCATCAAATGGAATATTGAACTTACTATGAAGATAGTTAAAGTGATCTGCTCCTTTTTCAAAACCTGGTCTATATCCTAAGATGGCTGTGAATAAATCCAAGATTCCTCTTCTTCTAAAATACTCCTCAATTGTTGACTGAAATGTCGAAGAAGAAACAACAACATTGAATCCTCTCTTCTGTAGTTCTCTTACGGTTTCCTCTGAATCAGGAAAGAGCTCTTGTTCAAAAATCCGGTCTATCTTCATCCTCTCGAATTCTTCAATGGCAATCTCATTCTTCGGATGTTCTGGAAAATTCATCTTTATTTGATGTTCATACGGCAGACCTGTTGTGCTTCTATAACGTTTGATGGCTTCATTCTCTGGAACACCAAAGTATTTCATCATGATTTTAACGCCTATGCTCTCTAAGAATGGCATGGAATTTGCTAATGTCCCATCAAAATCGAATATCACCGTGCTACGCACAATTTTTTCATTCATCACAAGCAACTCGTTTTTGGTGTTTTTCGAACTCTAAATTGATGCTCTTTAGACCGTTTTGGTCTGTCGAGCTATTGAATTATTATTGGTTTTTCTTGTAGTCTTCGATACATCTCTTAATAGTCAAATATGCATCAGCTAACTCTCTGAAATCTTTGATTTCGGTATGACCCCCCTCTTGTATCTTATAAGTTGCATAGAAATGCTTGAGTTCGTCGACACGGCTTTTTGGAAGATCCAATAGAGTGTTGACATCTCGATAATATGGTTCATTCATAGGCACGGCAATAATCTTGTCATCAATATGACCCGCATCGTCCATTTCCATCACACCAATTGGTTTCGCTTTAACTAGACATCCTGTGAATGTTGGGTCTGAAATCAACAAAATCACATCAAGTGGATCGCCATCCTGATCCAAGGTCTGAGGAATGAATCCATAATCAAAGGGAGCAAATGTATAGAGAACTCTGTCTAATTTGAAGACGTTCTTTTCGTGGTCATATTCATACTTGTTTTTACTAGCTCGTGTCAGCTCCACAACAACAAAAATCTCACTGGGTGGATTTGGTCCAGCTGGAAGGTCATGAAGATAATTCGTCATTTGTATCCATATTTCTAGAGTCTAAAGAACGATTTGAGTCTTATTGACCAACAAAATGATTACACACAAGCCTTTATGTATCGAATTTCATTCAATATAACAATCATTAACTCTCGGAGGTACGTGTGTGACTGATTCTAGACCTGACGATGAAACTGAGATGCTTGATGTTGGTTCTTTATTTAGAGGAACAGCCACAATCACACTTGTTGCGGAGATAATTGCAGCGATAATGTTACTAGGTTCTGGTACTGCATTCATCGTTAGTCGTTCAGGTCTAATAGAGGCCCTTGAATTCGACGTGGCTGTATTTCTTCTGCTATTGGGTTCAATGATTACACTCTTCATCTTTCTTGGTGCAATTGGTTTCTTCGTTCGATTCAATAGAAAGATTGGTGGAGTTGTGATTGGCGAAGGAATTGGTGAGGTTGATCTAAAAAGACCTGGCGTGAAGACAGTTGTCATAATCTACGGGTTAGCAGTAGGTCTCATTCTTATCATGGGTGTATACGGGTATTATCTTATCTACAAATATTTCTTTGCAGACTTAGCTCAAACTTCACTAAGCTTTCTTGGAATCTCAATCTCTGTTGGTATCTTGGTTATGGCATTCTTAGTACAAGTAGTCATAATAACACTTGGTCGGACTGCAACAACGATTATTCGAAAAGTTCTTGCGGAAGATGATTAGACTCTTCTCGAGGACATTAGAGATTGATTTAATTAAGGCTTCGAATGTCGACAGAC
>SDOA01000010.1 GCA_004524595.1 Candidatus Thorarchaeota archaeon
GCCCGTTCGGGTCATAACCTAAGTGGGCAATTACCCCACTTACAAGTATGATCCGGTACCGCCCCGTCCTGTGGCGGACAGTCCAACATACCTAGGACAGCCTTTTCAAAGCAACATCATTTCCAGAACGATGCTTATATGATGGATTACCGCCAGTTTCCCGGCGTTGTCCACCTCCACAGGGTAGGTTAGCGATACTACTGAGCCGTTCGCGACGGACTCGGATGTGAGCCCGTTCCACTTGCATGTCTTAACCCCAAGCCGATAGCAGTGTCCTCTAGCAGGATCAACTAGAGTTGGTCCATATCGAACATGTTTAGCAAGGTATGACTGGAGTAGTATTCAGTCACCATGTCCAACTATTACACACTTTGAACTATAATTGCTTGATGAAGTACAGGCATAACGGGGTTAGCAGAGATGGCTTACCCTATATATTCGCCTGCACATTGTTGAGCCTTTCTTAGACCTGAGGGCATTCTGGCACTGGAGTGTCAGTCTATCTCACGTCCGCATCTTGTTATCACACCTGGAAATCGCGGGCAATCATCGCTAGGCACTAGCCAACAGCATCCTGCCTGACACCGTATGATGTGAAAGCAAACACCCCCGCGAAGAGTTCTCATAAAAAGCTTTCCAAGGGGCTCCAATATATCCAATTATACATTTGAACTAATTAAAATGAGATGAGGGGTATACAATGTCATTGTCTGTTTCAATGGCCCAACATATACATCTCTTTCTAGATCACTTGACGAAATCGTAAATCATGCTCTAGCACGAAGCTTCATATCAATGCAAAAACTCGAGGAAATTGACCTTGAACATAACTGGAGTAACTCATATTGACAGATTTTCATGATTATCTGGAATTATTAATTAGGAATGGTATTGACGAGGCGGAACATCGTCTCACACAAGATAGAGCGGATTTTACATTTCCGACAGCTAAGGCACAGTGGGCTCCACCACGTTACTATAACGTGCTTCACTTGAGAATGGATATGATAATGGACATTACGAATGAACATGTTAAAGTAGTATCTAAGTTGAAGATAGAGAGCATTATTTCTGGACTCGAGCGAGTCTTCCTTCATGCAATGGACCTTGATATCAAAAGCATCACGGATGTAGAGGGAAATGCCCTCTCCTTTGATTTGATGCCAGATGACCAAGCAATGTTCGTAGACCTAAAGAGAACTTTGAACGGAGGAGATATCGATGAACTTACGTTTACATATTGTATTGACCACCCACGAACAGGTCTATTTTTCACTAATCCATGTCCTGAGTTTCCAGAGATAGAGAGTAGTGTCTGGTCACAGATGCAGGATGATTACGCGCGATATGTTGTTCCAATCTATGATAATCCAAGCCACAAATTTCCCACTGAAACAATTCTAACAGTTCCCAAAGGATACTATGCAATGAGCAATGGATATCTCAAGGAACAAAGAGAGAATACAGACGGCACTGAAACGTTCCATTGGGTCCAAGAAAAGCCAATACCAGCCTATCTCATGACTATGGCGGCTTCCGAATATGTTGAGTATAAAGACGACTTGGATGGGTTAGAGGTAAGCTACTATGTTCACAAAAGGTGGGATAGAGAAACTGTCTATCGTTCTTTTGGAAAAACTCCTGAGATGATCAAGTTCTTTGAATCGAAGCTTGGTGTGAAATATCCATGGGCAAAATATGCTCAAGTCACAGCAGCTAATTTTATGATTGGTGGGATGGAGAATGTCAGTGCAACAACTCAGACAGATGGAACTCTCCATGATGAAAAAGCACACAGGGATATTGATTCGGACGGACTTGTTGCACATGAACTGGCGCATATGTGGGGTGGAGATTTGGTCACGTGTCGTACCTGGTCTCACGGATGGCTCAATGAGGGCTGGGGTACACAGATGCAGAATGAATGGAAACGACATGACAAAGGTGACGAAGAGTATCTCTATGACCAGTATGGTAAACAGATGTCTTACTTTAATGAAGACAAGAATAGATACCGCAGACCAATTGTAAAGAACGAATGGGAACGCGGGTCTGATGTTTTTGACGCTCATCTCTATCCAGGAGCTGCATGGAGATACTATATGCTCAAACATCTAGTTGGAGAGGATCGCTGGTGGAAAATTCTTGGTGAATGGCTGACTCGTTTCGCATATAGATCTGCGTACACACATGATCTTGAGAGTCTCTTCACAGAAATGACCGGCGAAGATTATGGGTGGTTCTTCAACCAGTGGTTGTACAAAGCAGGATATCCGGAGTGCAATATCAAAATCACACATGATGATGAACGTGAACATGTCCATATCAGGATTGAACAGACTCAGAAATTTGACGATGAGATGACGCCTAAAGCATTCAGATTTCCACTCACTGTAGAATTCGTTGATGAAAACGATGAGAGAACACGATACACAATGCAGGTCGATGAGAGAATTCATGGATTCTATTACCCCATCCAGAAAAGACCCAAACAGATCATCATTGACCCAGATTATGCGACACTAATGGAGTGGAACATAGAGAAGCCTGAGCCCATGTGGATTGAACAATTACAGAATGGTGCAAGTACTATACAGAAGATTAAGGCGATTCAAGCTCTAGGAAAGAAAGCTACACTAAAAGCCGTAGAAGCACTTGGTAGAACTCTCTTAGAAGATGAATTTTGGGGAACGCAAGTTGAGATTGCCAAAGTTCTTGGGTCTTTAAAATCAGCCCCAGCACTAGAATGGCTTGTAAAGGCAACATCGATTAGCAATACCAAAGTAAGAACTGCCGTTGCAAGCGCACTTGGTGAATTCTATCAAAATGATATTGCCCTCAGATTTCTCAAAACACTCCTTGAAGACCAAGAGAGCTATTTTGTTGTTTCAGCCGCTGCAACCTCTATAGGTAAGACCCAGCATGAAGATGCATTTGAAACTTTATCGAATTTCCTAAAGAAAAGCCCACCTAGTTGGCATGATGTTATAAAGATAGGATGTCTGGAGGGGCTTGCAGCAACAGAGAAAGAAGATGTAATTGATGTTGCTAAGAAATATCTCGAGTTAGGAACTAGTGATTGGATAAGAAGACATGTACCAGGTATTCTAGCAAAATTAGGAAAACGATTCAAGAAAGAGAAACCAGAGATTAAATCAATACTTGAAGCTTCTATACTTGATAATTCATATCGTGTCAAGTATTTGGGAATTATGGCTTCAGCAACCTATGAAGATCCATCGTTGATACCGGTTCTGAAAAACCAGGCTGAAAGTGCAGCAGAGAGTGGGATTGTAAGACAAAGTAGAGTGTCTATTCGAGAACTAAGTAAGAAGAAGCAGCCTAAAGAAATTGAATCTCTAAGAAAAAGTGTGGAAGACCTTGAGAAAGAGAATAGAGATCTGAAAGATAGATTGGACAAGATTGAAGCACATCTCTGGAAGAAAGAAGAGTAGAATTCAGGGCGATGGAAGGGCGGGGATAACCCCGCCATTCAGGCAAACAGGTCAATCCTGATTGCTCATCTTGCAGTTGTCGGTAACTTCCATCATATTTGTGTTCTATGAATTCGACCAATCTGTCCAAACACAAAGACTTGAGTGTCAAGAGTCATTTGTCCCTTCATGAGAAGGAGAGGACCATAATCTTGAGTACGCCTTACTCGACCAACAAATTCCAATTGAGCTATTTCTTCAGCTGTATTCGTCACATTGATTCTGAAACCAAAAATGATGGGTCCATTGAATTCACCTTGTGTAGGACGCCCAACAATACCTAGACCATTATCAAAAGAATATCTAGTATCATTTATTGAGAAATGACCTTCAAGAACCTCAATCACAACTCCATATTCACCTCGGAGGGATAGTAGAAAGCAGAGTTCCATTTGCGTCTTGAAATTAGCTTGAAAACTCTCAACACTTTCAGATTTGATGCCGCCACGACCTCTTGCAAGTATCTCAAATGTGTCACCAATACTTGCAGCAGCGGCGGCTTCTCTTTCGAGGACTGAAGCTGCATCAACAGTTGTTGTCAGCATGGGTAATGTAATGATAAAGAGTAGTACTGCTAATGAAAGAAATGTGATGGCTTTCATGGCGATTTTCATAGTTTTGCACTAAATACTCTATGAATACTGAATATAAAGGCTAAATGAACGATTGCACTAGATGATTCATCTAGTAGAAGCGTTCGCTATAATGGATGATAATCTAGCAGGTAATATCATAGAATCAGTCAAAAGTTATAGATGATTCATCCATTGATAATAAGACCAAAAAAATGACAAGTGTAGGATAGGCGTCACAAATGCAAGCCGAATTTGGAATCATCAGGCTGGATCTGCTCTTTGAGTTGATTAGCGGAGTCATCGCTCTATTGGTGACGTATTATGCCAGTAAGGCTTATCGACTGACGGGTCAGAAACGACTTTCTGACCTCTCGACAGGTTTTCTAGTTCTATCTGCAGGTATGTTTGGAAGAGTGGTTGGAACTTGGTATTTCCTAATTCGAGAACCAAGCAACTTTGTCTTTGCAATTATAACGATTGCTTACGGATTCTCAAGGATAATGGCATACATACTGTTTGCAATCTCTACAAGACAATCATTTTCTCATGGAGAGGACCAGTCAGTCAATTCTTCTAGAATCAGTTTGTTACTACTTGCAACATTCCTTGTTGATCCAAGTCTTGAGGTCATCGCAATATTGGTGCTAGTTGTAGTTGTTCTACAATCTTTCCTAAACTATACATCAACTAGAAGTAAGTTTGCACGGTATGTCCTTATTGGTTTCTTCCTACTCTTACTAAGCCACATCTTCATGGCACAGGTCGAGCAGAATGCTGGGCTCTATCTGTTAAGTCAGGCGGCGCAGTTACTGGGTTTCTTGTCACTTTTGGTCATGTTAATCCAGGCAGGCCGAGAGGAATGAGTAGAAAACGACCCTATCGCTCGAAGATGCGCATCTTAGCTGACATGATGCGTGCCATTCAGAGTGAGGGAGAGGAAGGAGCTGGTCCCACAAAAATCCTCTATGTCGCCAATCTCTCACATGATAGACTTACTCAGTATCTTGACGAACTTCTTGAAAAGGAACTCATTAGGGAAATAGAACCTGATAGTAATAACAGGGTATATCTCCTCACCGAGAAAGGGAGAGAGTTTCTTAAGGAGTACACCAGAATTGAACGATTTTCCGAAGCGTTTGGAATTGAGATATAACAGAGTCAATTAGTCAAAGTTTTAAGAATCCGCCTTGGAGCATTATAATCATGGGCCGGTAGATCAGACCGGTAGATCGTCTGATTCGCAAGCCTGTGGGCTTGTTCTGCAGACCGATAGTTCAGAAGGTCGGGGGTTCAAATCCCCCCCGGTCCACCATTTTACATTAAATTACTTGCTCGTTACTTTTTTGGATCGTATAAAAAGAAGTAATACCAGTGCGACGAATGTGATGATGATTGAATATAGGAAGGCAGCCTGAGGATTGATTGTATCCCACAGGTAACCAAGTATAAGTCCTGCAGGAAATGCTGCCACCCCGACAGCCATCTGAAATGCACCAATGATACTTGCTCGGCGTTCCTCTTCGACTAAATCAGCAACAAAGCTAGTCTGCACAGGATCTAAAGCGCCATTCATTAGACCAAAGAGGATGAAGAGGGGGATTATAGTTAGCATGTCAATTGTAAATGAGTAAGCCCAGAATGATGTTAAAATTAGAAAGAAGAACGCAATAATCAATATCGGTCTTCTTCCTATCCTATCAGAAATTCGACCAAAGGGATATGCAGTCGCAGCATAGACTGTCGTAAATAAGAGATAGAGAAGAGTCTGTTGAGGTACTGCGTAGCCAAAATTGGCGGAATATAGAATCAATAGAGAATAACTAAATGTTGCAAGTGCAAATAAGATGGAGGCAAGGAGAAATACCTTCAGATTTATGTCAAGGCCCCGAAAACTGACTCCTTTAAAGACATCTTTTCCTCGTTTCTCTTTGATTAAAACTGAAACTATAATGATGGATCCGATGCTCGGAATTACAGCTATAGAGATGATTCCTATGTATCCTAGATACCTGAACAGGAAGAATGTGAGTATAGTGCCTACTACTGCTCCTGCAGTATCTAAGGCTCTAAGAACTCCAAATGCTTGTCCACGTTTCTTTTCAGATACATGACCAGCTACAATTGCATCTCGTGGGGGACCTCGCATTTTCCCTAGACGGTCCATGGATTTCCATAGGATAATCTGTACGTATTGATACGCAACAGTTGCCAGAATAAAACCAATTCTGGCAAAAGCAGATAATGCGTAACCAATTGTAATGAATGCCTTTCTTTTCCCAGTTCTATCAGAGACATAGCCTGCGCCTAATTTTGAGAGTGATGTAATCATTAAAGCAAGACCATCGATCATCTGAACTTGACCAGGACTTATTCCAAGTTGTGTGGTGAGAAAAGTAGGCCAAATTGGAGCTATCATATCTGAGCCTGTATCATTCATAAAGGATGCAGCACCAAAGACTAGAGCTGGATCTCGCTCACTACAAGTTTCATTTGAAATGATTTTTTCATCACCCAAAAAGGAACACCACTGGCAAGAATACAAACCGTCTTCTTATCTTGTTCGATTAGAAATATTGAAACCTATACAGAAAACAATTTAACTATAGTGAAAAATGAACGGTACATGGTCGATATATTAAGAAAAGAAGTTCCATACTCATTTGATGAGGCTGTGAAGCGAGTGGAGAATGCCTGTGTAAACGAAGGATTTGGACTTTTGCTTACAAAAGGGATAGATTCTGTTTTCAAAGAGAAACTTGGGGTAGATCATTCACGGTATACATTCATACTTGCCTGTGCTCCGGAATTGGCAAAGATGGCTCTTGATGTTTCGAAGGATGTTGGTACTCTCTTCCCTTGTAGTTTTGTTGTTTATGAAGAAGGAGACAACGTGATAGTAGCACATATTTCTATCATGAAGATAGCCTTGGAGATTGGACTTGCCACTAAAGAAGCAATAACACCAGTAATCGAAGAGACTGGTAAGCGAGTTCGAATGGTTTGGGATAGAATCGGATCTAAGTAAAAAAGAGAAACTTCAGAAGGATGAGTCAGGAGAGATAGAATATGGTTAATAGGTATAGAGATCAGTGGGAAGATAATGCTGACGCATTTACTGATTTAATTGCTGGAAGAGGTACACCTCACCATAGAAATATACTCAATCCTTGCGTAGAAGAGTTAATTGGTGATGTAGAAGGAAAGACGCTATTAGATGCTGGTTGTGGAGAGGGGTACCTCTCAAGGTACTACGCAAAGAGAGGGGCTGTTGTAACAGCTATTGATTTCTCAAGACGTTTAATTGAAATAGCAATGAAGTTCATGACAGAAGATGGGCAGATTATAGAATACATGGTAGCGGATATCTGTCATATGAAATCTATAGAGAATGAAAAGTTTGATGTCGTCTTATCCAATCTTGTGCTACTCAATATTCCCTGTCTTAAAGAAGCATTCAATGAATTTCATAGAGTGCTTAAGGTGGAAGGCTATCTTGTATTCTCAATAGTCCATCCAGCCTTTAATTTCTACGGTCCTAGTTCTTGGGAAATGGGAGAGAAAGATTCTGAAACAGGACGACGCGATGGATTGTTTTTCAAAGTTGACCACTATTTTGAAGAGAGAGAATATGAGCGGTACTGGAAGACCCGCAAAGGTGAAGACTTTCCAGCTACAATAAGCTTCTTCCATAGAACTCTTGAAACTTATCTGAATACAATGGTCAAATCAGGATTTGAATTAGTAGATTTTAAAGAACCAAGACCAACAAATGATAATCCATTCTTTAATAGAGAACGCAGGATACCATTCTTTGCTGTTTTCAAGGCTAGAAAGATATTAAGTGATTGTGCCTAAACACTTTTCCAAGAAACAGTAGAAACACATGACAGGTGAAGAAAGTGAGTGAAGAACCAGAATATTTCCCAGTAAATCTTGTTTGGACTGGAGGAAAAAGTGGAGAGATATCTGTTCTAGGGAAAACAAAGATTAGAACTGGTACTCTAAAAGGCAATGATGTTGAAGCGGCATATCATTCTCCTGAGGACTTGTTTGTTGCTTCGGCAACTGTCTGTTATATGAACGGCTTTGTGAACTTTAGTGAGAAGATGCATATTGATTTCAAAGCTTTTTCTTGTGATGCTATCGGAGTATTAGAGAAAGTAGATCGGAGTTTTGAAATCACCAGAATCGAAATGAAGGCAAGAGTGGAAATCAAATCAGAAGATATTCGAAACAAAATTCAGCGTGCATTGGAGCTAGCAGCCAAGTACTGTTTTGTTGGAAATAGTATGAAGTGTCCAATTAGTCATGAGACTGAAGTAGTTGTTACGTAAATTTGGCTTAAACAAAATCCTTTTTCGCTACTTAGAATTCGCTATGAAATGTGAATAAAATGAGCGAGGAATCACATGAGTATTTTGTGAAAATTGATTGGACTCAAGGACGAGTTGGAGATCTAACAATTGAAGGAAAACCAAAGGTTCAGATTTCATCGCCACCGGAGTTTGATGGACCCAAAGGAATTATCTCGCCTGAAGATCTCTTTGTTGCAGCCGCAGCCTCTTGCTTTATGACTACTTTCATTACCTTCTCAATGAAGATGCGTTTTGATTTCAAGGCGTTCTCATGCGAAGGGCAGGGTATATTGGAGAGGGTCGAAAAAGGATTCCAGTTTACGAGGATCATCCTGAGATGTAAGGTCATTGTAGACTCAGAAGACCTTGTATCAAAGGCCGAAAGAGCTATGGAACTCGCAGGTAAATATTGCCTTGTTTCAAATAGCATGAAATGTCCAACGGAGCACATAAACAAAGTAATCGTTGGATAAAATGAAACGGGCCAAGAGATTTTGGCCCCATCATCCTTATTCTGTTTCCAGCGGGAGAATATAAATCGCTCCTTCAGATTCAGGAAGCTTTACCTCGACAAATCTATCATCCTTCGGTTTTCCAAAGTTGAGTTGTTCGATGCCATGCATTGCCATCAGGTCCTTCTTCCATGGTTGCAAACTTTCTGAGATAAACGCTTCAGGAATTCCTTGTCTCAGGGAGAGGCCGGTTTCACGTTTGAATTTCCAAAAAGCTGAATTAGTCTGGAGTAAAATCTCAGTATACTTGGTTAGTTCTGATATCCACTCTTTTTGTACCGAGGGATAGGATTGTCGATGAATTCCCTTTTCATCATACAATTCTCTGTAGATTCTATCAGTGATGTATGGAGTTATGGGTGCCAAAGCTCCGGTGATTGTTTTCAATACCTGATGTAGCATAAACCATGCGGATTGTTGTTCATCTTTTGAGAAAGCATCATCAGTATTGAAAGCACGTCCTTTGACCATCTCCATTACATGGTCTGCAAACAAGTTCCAGGTGAATCCACGTATCTCAATTGCAGGTTTATGAAAATCAAGAAGGTTGCACTCAGGGATTATTTGTTCAATGATCTTGTTAAGTTCTGCCAAGACCCATTGATCGATTGGATTCAATTTGTCGAACTTGATATCCTTTGGAACCGGAAACATCGATATGAATCGCGCAATGTTCCAAAGCTTTGTCATGAACTTTGAAACACCAGACAAGCGATCCTCTGAAAAACGGACGTCACTACCAAGACCAGCTTCAAGGGCTCCAAACATACGCATTGCATCTGCACCGTATTTTTCCACAAAAGGCATTGGCGGTGGAGAGTTTCCTTTTGATTTGCTCATCGCCTCCCCATTTTCATCTACTACATGACCAGAAACCCATACCTCTTTGAAAGCAGGTTTACCTGTCAACTGTAATGTTCTGAGCAGAGAATAGTAAAGCCATGTCCTCACAATATCCTTACCCTGTGGGCGCAAGACATTTCCGAAGGCCTTCTTGAACAACTTGTTATTTCTCATATATCCTACAGCTTGCAGACCACTTATTGACGAGTCCATCCATGTATCGAATGTGCGTTCTTCACCTTTGAATCCCTTCTCTGCTCCGCACTTTTGACATTTGGAAAAAGGAGGATCTTCTCGCCAAGGTTGATAGTATCTGGGTTCTTCATCTAGCTCTGGGACAAGAGCTTCTCCACAAGCATTACAATACCAAATGGGAAGTTCGGTCCCATAATACCGACGTCTACTCACTGGCCAATCTACTGAAACCCTATTGAGCCAATCAATGAGTATTTGTCTGTGAAAATCCGGAAAGAACGTGGTCTCTTTTGCTATCTTGTGCAGTGCTTCTACGAATTCAACTTGTTTGACATAATATTCATCCATAGCGATAAACTCGATTGGAGTACGACTGCGCCAACACATAGGAACTCTCTGAACAGATTCCTCTTGTTTGAACAGAATCTTCTGATTTCTGAGCTCTTCAACTATTGCCGTTCTAGCATCAGCAATCTTCATACCTGCATATTGGTCTGCGGCCTCAGACATCTTCCCAGTTGGCAATACTGCAGCAATTGGTCTGAGTGCATAGTCACGAAATGCCATTACATCTCCTTGATCACCATAACTACAGACCATTAGAGCACCTGTGCCGAATTCCATTTGAGCTGTGGGACTTGCAATAATCGGCACTTCCAGATTGAAGAGTGGAACTTTTGCAGTTTTTCCTTGATATGCAATGTATCTCTCATCATCAGGATGTACAAATACTGCACCGCATGCGCAGAGTAATTCTGGACGTGTGGTTGCGATTTCAATTGGTGCGAGGCCATCTACTTCAAAGTGAAGATAGTTCAATGTAGTCGGGCGTTCCGAATATTCTACTTCAGCATCCGCAATCGTTGTGCCACAATCAAAGCACCAGTTATTCGGACGTACATCAGAATATACTAATCCTTTATTCCAGATTTCTATAAATGAAGCCTGCGTGACCGCACGATATTTTGGACTGTCTGTGCGATAACTACCATCATCCTCATATGTGTTAAATGCAATTCCAAGTCTTTTGAATGAACGAAGAGCAATTTGTTCATCCTCATCCAATCGCTTCTTGCACAATTTGATGAACTCATCTCGGGGTGTTTCGTGCATATTGATTCCAAGATCCTTCTCAACACGGACCTCAACTGGGAGACCGTTCCGGTCGATTCCTAGTGGAAAATTCACCTCTAAACCCTGCATTCGTCTATAGCGTGCAATGGTGTCAATTTGGGTATAATGAGTGACCTGGCCTACATGCATAGGACCAGAGAGATAAGGAGGAGGAGTATCTACCGTGTAAATCTCTCTTCCAGAATCCATATTGAATTCGTATGTTTTCTCTTTTTTCCACTTCTCGAGTAATTCAGCCTCTGATTCGGGCATCCAGCGTTTAGACTTGATTTTAGGTTCTAACTTCGACAAAAGGATCAGTCTCCTTGATGTCAGCAAGGGTCGGCATTGGCCGTTCACGAGCGATGATTATTTTCAACCTAAAAGGCCTTTGGTCAGTTTCAATTATCCATTATTTGATTGCATAGTCCGTTTTTTCTTACTGTCTAGAGTATTATACGGTTCGAATTTTCGGCGAACTGGTCCATTCAAGAAAGCTTCTTTAGTAACATGAAGGACATGTACCCAAGCTTGCAAGGGGACTCTAGATGAGAGCAGTACTCAAAATTGGAGGATCACTCCTCTATGACACAGAAGGAAAAGTCTTGACTGGAAAAGTGAGAGACTATGCTACTGTGATCAAGGCCCTTGTGAAGGAAGGACACTCACTTGTTGTGGTTGTCGGTGGAGGAAAACCTGCAAGAGCATTCATTACAGCAGCTAGAGAACTCGGAGCAAGTGAATCTCAATGTGACTGGCTCGGAATTAAATTAGCTCGAAACAATGCAGAATTGCTATGTGCAGCTCTTGGTTCTATTGCATATCCTAAAATTGTGGAAACACTTGATGAGCTAGAAGCAGCAATTCTCCTGGGAAAAGTAGTCCTGATGGGAGGTTTAATCCCAGGACAATCAACAAACGCTGTAGCTGCAGTTGCTGCAGAAACTGTCCATGCAGAGATGTTATTCAATGCTACAAATGTAGATGGGGTATATGATCGAGATCCCAAACTTGATGGCGCCAAACGGTTAGAGAGAATTACAATCGATGAACTCGCTGATATTCTCTCGGGCAGCGGGATAAAAGCAGGAGAATACAAGCTGTTCGATTCTGTTGCAATTAGGGTTGTAGCCCGGTCAAAGATTCCTACCGTTATATTCAATGGCAGTGATCCAAATAATCTTACACTTGTCTTTCGTGGAGAGAAAGTAGGTACACACATAGTTCATGATGATAAGAGGTGAAGATGAGATGAAAAAGCTACTCGAGAAGATATTTGCTTCACGTGCGCAGACACGTGTGATCCAACACTTTTTAGATAGACCAAAGGATTTCTTCAATCTAAGTAGAGTTGCAAAAGAAACAGGGCTTGCGCACTCGACCATTCATCGTGTAATGCAACCTCTTGTGGATATGGGAATTGTAAAAGAGATTAAAGTAGGTCAACAGATACGCCTGTTCATACTAGAAACAGAGGATCCCAAATCAAAAGTCATTGCTGAATTTTATGAGAGTGTTAGACCTCATCTGGAATAACAACATCAAAAGCTGTGTCCGTAATGACTATATACTAATTGGAGTTCTGGGATTTCAAGCCGAGGTAGCCAAGCTGGTCAACGGCGGTGGACTCAAGATCACGAAAGCCACTGGCTTGACTCCGAGGAGGCATCCACTCTCGCAGGAGTTCGCGAGTTCGAATCTCGTCCTCGGCACCATTCTTTCTTGTATATCATTTCTTAATTGATCTAAGCATTTTCTTTAGAGGAAGGGTATTGATGACTTCATTCTTGGTTAACCAACCTCTCCGAGCCTGAAATACTCCAAATTTCATATGGTCAAGCTCCGTGGTCCAATGAGCGTCAGTGTTGATAGCAATCTTCAGTCCCATTTTGGTGGCAGCTCGAAGATTTCCTGGATTCAGATCAAGTCGTTGAGGATGGGCATTCAATTCCATTATGATATTGTATTTTTTAGCAGTGTCAAAGACGGTTTCAAGGTCAATTTCAAATTCTGGTCGTTTTAGGAGAAGTCGGCCTGTTGGATGACCAAGGATATGTACATGTTTGTTTTCCAATGCATGGCATACCCGTTCAGTCATTGTCCTTTTGTCATCTTTCATTCTACTGTGAATTGATACAGTAACGATATCAAGTTGTGAGAGTACATCATCAGTGATATCTAATTCGCCTTCTGATAGGATATCAACCTCTGCACCTTTGAGTATCTTAAAGTTCCATTTCCCAGAAGAGTTTAGGTCATCAATTTCTTCAATCCGTTTCAAAAGCCGCTCCTCATCCATACCATTTGCAATATTAAGGCTCTGAGTATGATCAGACACACAGTAGTATTCGTATCCTTTTGCTTGGGCGGCATTAAGCATCTCATCAATAGTATTCTTTCCATCGGACTGGTCTGTGTGGCTATGTAGATCACCACGAATGTCACTCAATTCTATCAGCGCGGGTAGTTCACTCTTCTGTGCAGCCTCTATCTCTCCTTTATCTTCTCGTAGTTCTGGTGGAATAAGATCCAGTCCTAGTATTTTGTAAATTTCATGTTCGTCTTTCCCAGCGACCTGTTTCTCGCCTTTGAAAAGACCATACTCATTGAGCCGTAGCCCCTTCTTTTGAGCAATAGCACGTAGTTTGACATTATGGTCGACATTACCAGTAAAATATTGAAGCCCCGCCCCAAAGCTCTCTTCAGGTAGAATACGCAAATCGACCTGAATGCCACTGGTCAGTCGCACTGAAGATTTTGTCAGTCCTTGAGCTGAAATACTAGATACATCACTGAGTGAGATAAAAGCATCCATCACAGTTTTTGGATTTGTTGCATCAATAAGTATGTCAAGATCACCAATCGTTTCTCTTCTTCTGCGGACTGAACCTGCGAATATAAGCTGACGAATTTCAGGTAGTTTTCGCAAATCTTTTTCAATGTCTTCAGCAACTGAGAGAGCATCAGCTAGAAGTGTTCTACCAATTCCACTCCGTGCAACACGAATACCTTCCAATATCTGTGCTTCCGTCTTTTTCCCAAGCCCCGGAAGACTCGCAAGCTTGCCTTCATTTGCAGCTTTCTCCAATGAGTCAAGATCTGTAATTCCTAATTTCTCATAGATGGTCTTGATTGTCTTGATACCAACACCAGGAATAGTATCGAGCTCCATAACTTTTACTGGAACACGTGTTCTAAGTTCTGATAATACAGTCACTTCACCCGTTTCAAGATAACTTTTGATGACTTCAGCCAATCCTTTACCGATACCAGGAATGTTCGTTAGTTCGCCTCGCTGGGACAGTGAAGCAATATCTTCTCCAAGAGCTCCAATTGATCTCACTGCACGTTGGTATGCCCTAATTTTGAAGGGTTCTTTTCCTTCAAATTCCATGAGAAGACTGATTTCTTTCAAAATACGAGCAACTTCAGCATTCTTTGTCATCATACCAGCTCCTATTTTTCTTCAAAGGGATCAATGGAACGTACTGCATCTCGAACTGCAACTAGATTTTCTAGTGGGGTATCTACATTAATCACACAACCGGGACCAACAATCAGACGCTTGAGACCAGCTTCATCCACCGCTTGTAAGATCTGCTCTTTTGATTCGTCAGGGGTTCCTGATCTGATGATCCCATTATGATCAATTCCACCAACCACTGCGACTCTCGCTCTCTTTTTTCCCTCACTTAATGAGAGAGAAGAACTTTGGTCTTCCCAATTGATGCCAGTTATGCCAGGAGTCCTAGCAATCTTATCAAAACGTATTTCTTCATCGTCTTCGCCAGCATGAAGATGCATTATAATGAACTTGGCTTTTCCTCGTAATTTAGAGATTAGCTTCAGGTCATTAGGATAGATGAATTGATTGTAGTATTCGTCTGAAATCGATGATTTAGTGGAATGTTGAGATGCTAAAAATAGTCCATCTGCACCTGCATCCAGTGTTGCCTTCGCAAACTCAATCATAACATTGTTAATTAGATCAAGAGCGCTCTCCAAAATCTCAGGATGCTCATCAGCATACTTTATCAATTCTTTTCCACATAATCTATCAGCTACCATGGGTGCATCAAAAATAGTCGCCATTGTAGGTACGTTTCCATGGGCATACTTTTGAATGAGCTCCACTGCATATACCTGGTTGCCAAATTCACCAGTATTGATATCAACAGGTTCTATGGTCTCCCAGTCAGAATATGTTTTCACAGGATATGAGGTCAGTGTTGTCGATCCTGTAATTTTGCCATCATACTCAGCAGTACAGCCAAAATCTATACATGGATAGTGACCAAAGAATGAAATTTTCAGTAGATCATGATTAAACTGTTTGTGAAACTCAATTTCTGCATCTGCAAGACCCGTTGGAGTTCTATCCTTGTTAGGATGATGTTTCCAGAGAGAGAGAGGAATCTGCTCTCCAAGATTTCCTATGAAGGTTTCCCGTAACAAATCAAATTTAGACATAGTAAATAACCAATCTTCAATGATGATAATGAGGCTTTCGAAGAGTGACACTCCATCAGACATAAGTAGACATCTTGTTGCAAATCATGTATATTAGACAAGAGGCAGATATCAAATGGCTGAACTCACCGCTCTCTATAGTCTTGAAAAGTTGCTTGCATTAGAGGGTATTGATGATTTAGAGAGGATGAGAGCAGAGGTCAACCCATTTTGGAATAGAGCTCGTCTTGATGTTGCTTGGAATCTTCCAGTCATGTCAAAAATGACTGAAAACAAGAGAATTTCGGTACAACCGATGAGGGAGGCAACGAGAGAGGAGCTACTTTCGTTTCATGACCCATCTTTTGTGGAAACATTGGAATTATTTGGAAATACCGGTTCAGCTTTTTCTGCGAGATTCGGGTTGGATACGCCTGAATGTCCTATATTTCAGGATGTTCACAAGTACGCCAGCCTACCAGTAGGAGGAGTAGTAGATGCAACAATGGGTGTTGCAAAAGGTAAATTCAAGAACGCTATTTCTTACATAGGGGGATTCCATCATGCAATGGAGAGCAATGCATCAGGATTTTGCTATCTCAATGATACTGTTATTGCAATTAAGAAGTACAAGGAACGGTATCCAGGAAAGAAAGTCTTGTATTTGGATACAGATGTGCATCATGGCGATGGCACTCAAATGGCATTCTATGACGATCCAGATGTTCTTACTATCTCTATGCATGAATTGAGTATGGGGTTCTATCCAGGAACCGGGAGACCCGAAGAGATTGGGATTGGAGAGGGAAAGGGGTACTCGGTCAATATTCCACTACCTCCACTCACAGATGATGTGGAGTTCTGGAAAGCCTTCGAAGATGTCGTAGTTCCAATCTGGTTGATATACAAACCAGATTTTGTTCTGTGGGATATCGGAGCTGATGCACACATAGGCGATCCATTAGCTGATCTTATGCTCACATACGACACCTACCATCGTCTATCCATGACTATTCGTCAACTTGTCCACCTAGGAAGTAGAAAGCTTGTGGCTGTAGGCGGAGGTGGCTACGACCCTGTGACTGCTGCAAAAGTCTGGACAATAGTGCTTGCTGACCTTGCAGATATTGCGCTTCCACCCATTTTACCTACTGAATGGATAGAACTATCTCAAAAATATGGACTTCAAATGAGGCGAGGCGGCTGGACAGACAGACCCAGACGTATGGAGGACGAACATTATCCAAATGTCAGTAGAGCAGTAGACGAGTCCATTAAAAAGGTCAAAGAACTTATTTTCCCAATTCTTGGTCTGGAGTGATGTTCAGGCTACTTTTTCCTTCCGAGATAACATCTATGGTCAGAATCATCTAGATATAAATCAATTTTCTGGAAATTCTGAAGAGCTTTCAGTAATTCATCTTCGGTAAAATAGTGATGTGGTATACCACTCTCAGGACCACATTGAGGGATGTACGTACCTTCCTCAATTTCCATGAGACCCCAATCATCATCGGGATTGTCTGGTTTTGGACCTAATACAGGAACTGTGACAAAGATGTAACCTGAGGAGGATAAGACTCGCTCTACTTCTCTGATTGTGAACAAGATGTTTCTAATCAGATTGTGATGTATCACCTGAATAGAAACCACAGCATCAAAGAAATTGTCGGAATAGGGAAAGATTTCTTCCATGCGATGCTCTTGTAGATTTGCAGAGAGTCCTTCTTCTTGAAGCCATTTTTCTGCAAGATTTATTGCATTTTTAGAAGAATCAAAGCCATACATATCGAATCCATTTCGTGCAAAGTATATTAGGTGTCTTCCAGTGCCACAACCCAAATCAAGAATCCGTCTAACTTTATTTTCCTGAAATAATCTGATAAGTTTGGATATATCCTCATGAGGATCAATGAAGAAATAGCCATGGTCTTTGAAGATCTTATCCCAGTCTGGCATCAATCTCTAAAGTTCTAGGTTAATGATATGGATTTTGCTAATTTTCTTAATATAGTGGAAAATAAAAGACTGGAAGAAATAGACTATGTTTTACTCAAACGAGGTGAAATCTTTCAATGGCAATAAGACGAAGATATTTGGTATTGATTATCGGTCTCATAATAATGTTTTCCGGAGTTACTCTTGCTGCAGGAACTCAAATCAATTTTGGTTCAGTTGTAGTTACAGAGGTTGATTTTCAGGCCAGCGATGGCTCATCCATTCACAGTACATTGCAGCGGCCAATCTATGCAACTGAAACGAATCCGCTGCCTGGTGTTGTTGTTATTCATGGGTCATTGCAGAACAAAGAATGGCTGATGGCCTTTGGTATTGAACTTGCTAGACGGGGTTTTGTTGTGCTTACAATTGATGCAAATGGACATGGTAACTCAGAACCGGGTTCAGGGAGTGGCACTGCAGCCCTAGAGTATCTCGCAGCATTGGACTATGTCGATGGAACACAGATAGGTCTGATAGGTCACAGCATGGGAGGAGGAATTGCTTGGAATGCTTTGAATGAGTCAAGTGTTTATGTTCGAGCATTGGTACTTGTTGGATCAGGATTCAGGTCTAATGTAGCCTATGTTCCCAATACGTTATTAGCTACGGGAAACTTTGATTCTCTTTCGAGTTACCCCCATAATTATGCATTACTAGAACCGTATTTCAACGTGACAGGAGTGGTTCCAGACACCACCTATGGTGATTTCGAGAATAATACTGCCAGAAGAGCTATCTTTCCAAGAACGAATCATCTCTTCGAAACAATCGACCCAACCATTGTGAGTGAAAGTATTGATTGGATGAGAAATAGTCTGAAAGGTGGAGCTGAGGATGAACATTGGATAGCAAGTCCTAACCTAATCTATCCTTTCTGGCTGGTTGGCGGTTTTATGGGATTGATGGGAGCACTGCTCACTGTTATTCCAATGATAGTGATATTACTTGGTACACCTCTTTTCTCAGATTTGAAAAACAGCTCTCTCGATGAAAATACGGTTGGCACAAGATCTTGGCTTACATATGGATCAATTTACGCATTTATTGGTGCTGGTACGTTCTTTCCATTCTTGTTAGTCGGAACATTGGTTTCATATGTCATACCATTTCCACAATATAATGGAATACCTGTAATGATGTGGATGGTGGGCAGTGGATTAATCGCACTTTTGATTCTATTCGTTATCTTATATGTCAGGGGTCGCAATCAACAAGGAATTGATTCGGTTACCATGAACAGACTATTCAGGTTTGGATCTGAAAATAATATCCTGTCTCTCATCAAGACACTCATTCTATCGTTAATCATATTCGTATGGCTATATGCTCTCACTCTGCTAGTAGACCTAGGGTTTGTTTTAGACTTAAGATGTTTCCTTCCGGGACTTCATGATATGACTCTTGCACAGGCTACTATCATGCCTCTATATTTTGTCGTATTCCTATTTTATTTCATTGTAGAAGGAGCTTGGCTGACCGGCATAATGTTACCAGAAGGTACCGGGTCATGGTTTAGAGTACAGATGAACTGGACTGTGAAGGCAGTCTTCATCAAGACCATTCCATTTCTCATTTTGATTGCATTTGAGTTCTTAGGTGGGTATTTTGCAGGATTTCCTGTCGTTCCAGGCATGATTGGCTATTCATGGCTGTTCTTCTATGCATTCACACCATGGTTCGCAATATGTACAGTATTCACAATGTTTGCATATCGCGTGACTGGAAATAGATGGCTTGGCGCTATGGTTAATGCATTACTATGCGCTTGGCTTCTAGCATCAATTCTATCATTTAGAGGATAATCAAACTAAGGGGAATGGGTGTTCAAAGACCCATCCCTATTTCCTTTTTTCAAGGTGCGTGAACAACCATTCAACTAGCCCTGTACCGGACGCGCCTAGTTCTTTGCAAGTGTGAACAACCATACCTTCGAAGAGTTCAGTAGTACCTCCATGGAACTCTCGTGCAAATCTAACGTAACTATTCGGATTGATGAGGTGGGACCTGATGTTGTAGACTGAACCATCAGTTCCTACGATTCTTGTCTTTGCTCCGATAGGTATTCCATGATCAGAGTGTGTTTCTGTAGCAAAATCAATGGTTTCAATTGGAATATGCCCATCTGCAGAACTAATTCCGCCTGAGCAATGGGCTTCGCCTTTGACTTCATCACGACGAAGGCCTATGGATAATTCATCAAACTGAGCATGAAGGGCAAACCAGCTTTCAATATGCCAGTCTCGAGATCCCCAGCTCTTATCGCGTTCCCCAAGTCCTCTAAAATTGATAATTTTACCATCAGAAAATTCGATGCGACCATACGGAGACCCCGATTGTTCGAAGTGTCCAGCCCAAGAGGTGCCACTTCCAGTACCAAAATCATAGACAGGAAATCTACATGGCCATTTGATGTCTGCCTTTAGTTTATCATCATTGAAGAAGATATGCCATTCCTTCAAGGGTTCAATCAATTTGTAGGTCAGGATTCCATCAGTCAATGATTCCAAGAGATCATCAGAGAAATGACCATCGGGCTCTTGAAAATAGACTTCGCGTTCAGACCTGTAGAATAGGGCAAACACAAATTCGCGTTTCCCTATGTTAGGAAGAAGTCCAATAGTAGAAAATCCAGATATTCCTGCTTCTAAATCCACCCAATTGAAATAATAGCTCTCACGCCAATCAGGTTTCTCATTAGCCGTATGGGCATACTCAGAAGATACCGTAAGCTTCTCGTGTTTCTTCATTTTGAATCGCCTTTATTCGGGGAGCAAATAGAGGGTAGGATCTTCTTCCATCTCATCATCAAAACGACCAAATCTGATGAAGGCGGGATCAGCATCATTCTCCATAAAGAAGGGCACATATTCATCTATTACTGATTGGGATAACTTCCAGTCAACTTTGTCTGTGATTCCTACCTGGTTTGTGTATCGAGCGTAGCATCTCCAGTATGCTTCAGCACCTGCAATCATAAGCTTCTTCTTATCCCATTCTGCAAATTTAAGATACAACTCCGTCTGCGCAGCATCAGCAGCTTCAGCATAAGCAGGAAGTTCGTCAAGTCCTAATGGAACAATTTTAGCTCCACGTTTTATATACGCACAAGCACTTGTGACAAGACGAGAATAGTCACCTGGTTCAACAGTGATTGTTCCAATATCATTGAAGACGGCCGTTGCATTCATGAGGGTCATTGCAATACCAAGAGATGCAGAGGGTAATTTCGATTCAGTATCTGACCACGGCAACCATAGGTCTTCTTTTCCATCATGCAGATGTGTATATTCAGAGATGATCAATATCTCATTATTCTCCATGGGATAGGGACCGTGGTCGATAATCTTTGCACGAGCCTCACACTCATCAAGGAAGGCATAGAGGTCCACTGAGCCAATATTCCTTCTAATCTTCTTCACTTGGTCTTCACTTACAGGTTCAAGATTGTCCTTGATCCAATTTATACTATCATCTTCTAGAGCGAGGTTCACTGCTCCTGATGAGGCTACGGTGGGTTCACTTGAATTGAAGTAGTTTGTGCCCATTTTATACCATTGTTCAAGCATCCATTTCCATTGCTCTTGACGCTCAACTGGTTCTTTTGAGGAATCACTCTCGTATTTATTGAAGATGACACCCATTCTTGCCAGACTATAGTATAGCCATAGATAAGTAATGGACAGAGCTTGAATTTCGGATAGTAAGGTCTTACTCTTTTTAGCAAGTTCCTCAGGTGTGATTCTATCCCATACTTGTTTCATAACAGGGTAGAGATGTTCGTATGTCTGATAGAAACTTACGCTAATGTACTCGTTTACAGGGAAGAGCTTTGACTCTAGTAGACCTCGTTCTGCAAGAATATCAGAGAAGACCTGTGACAGGTGTTTTAATTGTTGATTTATAATAGTGATTTCCATCACTCTCATCTCCAAGGATTAATCTCGTTGAAATAGTGTTGCATACTATGCTAGTATTAAGTCGTTCGAGAGCATCAGCACTCTTATAATGAGCTTTGATATTTCAAGCGAGAACTTTCAGGTTGGCAGAGTCAAAATGATGAGAGTTGCACAAGGACTTATTTCATTGAACCTTGAAGCAGAAGGCGAATTGAGATACATTACTTCGGTACAAGAAGTTGTCCAACTTTTGAAAGAAGGTGCAAGTGGAAAGATAGTGCTTGTCGATGATGCAGGAACTACATTCCTTGCTCCGGTGTTATCCAAATTAGCTGGTGTTGTCTGCATTTCAGGAGCTCTCGGATCTCATCTTGCTATTGTTACACGAGAGTTTGAAATACCAGCATTAATGGGAACAGGAATTGAAAACCCAAAAGACTTTGATAGAAAATATGCATCGATTAAACCAGAAGGGGGAACGTCAGGAGCTCTCTTTATTTCAGAGTGAGATTGAGGTGGCTTAGTTGGATGCAGATAGGAACCTCTTGGTTGAATCATTAGAAAAGATTGCACCAGAGGACATTGAAGTACACGGTGGGAAGGCAACCAATCTTGCAAAACTTAGCTTGAAAGGATTTCAGATTCCACAGGGATTCTCGATTTCCTGTATTAATTTCTCAAATATGATATCAGATCTACCAGAGATTAGCATTGCTTTGAAACAGGTAGAAAAAACTGATGATTTTGAAGAGATGATCAGTCTATCAGAGAGAATTCAAAAACAGATTAGGTCTTACAGGATACCAACTAATCTTCGTGTAGAAATAGAGAAAAATTATCATCAATTGCAGAATAATGGAGTGGATTTTGAGGTAGGATATGCAGTACGGTCTTCTGCAACTATAGAAGACCGAAATGATATTTCATTTGCGGGACAGGCTGAGAGTTGTCTTTGTGTGAGAGGAGTGTCACACATTCTTAAAGCCATGAAACGGGTCTGGCAATCTACCTTTTCACCAAGTGCTATGATATATCTAAAGACCAAAGGAATATCGTTGAACCAAGTCAGGATGGCAGTAGTAGTTCAAGAGATGATACCAGCTAGAATCTCGGGTGTAATATTCACTGCAAATGTGGTGAACAATAATGCCGAAGAGATGTTGGTAAATGCAACATGGGGATGGGGCGAAGCATTGGTGTCAGGCAAAGTAAATCCGGATACATTTGTCCTGAAAAAGAACCCATTAAGTGTTATTCAGAAACATTTAGGGCAAAAACAGCTGACATGTGTTTCAAGTCGTATTGATGATAATATGCACACAGTCCTAGAAGAAACACCTCAAAGTAAGCGAGGTGTTTTCACTCTTGAAGACCACGAATTGTTTGAGCTCGCTGAGCTTTGTCTCAATATAGAGAGCGATATGGGAAAGCCACAGGATATCGAATGGTGTATCACATCTGATGGCAAGCCTGTGATACTCCAGACTCGTCCAATTACGACTCTTAATGTCCTCTTATGACTGTCAGAGAGTCCCCAGGTTTGACAGTGATTGCGTTCTCAGGGCAGGCAGTAACGCATTTCATGCATCCAGTGCATTTTGACAACCAGATAGCATCAATCCTCCAGATTTCAGGATTATGTGGATCAGGATGTTCGTCTAATGTTGGGTGCATTAGGAAGACTGCAGGGTCACATACAAAGAGGCATTTTCTACATTCTCTAGGATCTGTGCTTGCACCTGTATGACACTTAGAATAGTCAATCTTGATACTAGTCTTCTTAACCATTTTTTTCTCCCTCAGTATTTTCCAGCCTGTCCAGGAACTGATTCTCTTGGAACTAGCTTGAGCGCATCATGCTTACATGCATGCCTACAGACACCACAACCAAAACATTTGTCAAGATCAACAATGACTCGTTTCACGGAGGGTAGATACCGTAGAGCATTGAATTGGCACATCTTGACACAGGATTTGCAGCCCTGACAGTTGTCTATGTCAATATCGATGACATATTCTCCTTTGTAAACGGTTCTAAGATCAAAGTCATTCCGTAATCGAAGACCACCACACTCGGGACTTTCACATGAACAGATAGCATTGATATAAGGCACCGGTTGGAACCAGACTGATGCTACGTATCCTTTCTCGTTCTGCTCTTGAAGTGCTTGGATTGCTTCCTCACGGTCAAGTCGATATTTAACACCCTCAGGAATGTATCTTGTATGTTTCTCAATAACTTCAGATAACTGACCAAAGTTGATACAGACTGCATCTTTGACTCCTCTCTGCATCCATCTACATACACAGTAATTCTTGATGATTGGTTCAGCTGCAAGATTCCCAATGATGTGTTGCGCATCTTCCAGTGGAAGAACCTGACCGAAATGGCCATCGGCGCGAACAGGATTTCTATTCTTCTTCTCACTGTGAATCTGACCCTCTACAACTTTTCGAATGACTCGACCAATAATAGGCATTTGCATCTTATACCCAAGACCAATAGAGTTGAATCCCATAATCTTACGGATAAAGAGGGTTTCCATGTTCTTCCATTGCTCATCGAGATATTCCCGGGCATTGTATTCATCTGCTAACTCGTTCCGATATAGGCGAGCGTTATTATACCACTTGCCGCCATCACCGTGTTTGAAACACCATTCGCACATTGTTATCACCTGTGGGTTCTGGAGGATATTTTCTTAATCTAGTTGCAATATTTAAGACTCCCGCTATCTTTTAGGATTATAACAATCAGCCGAAAACATTAATTCTCATTGAGAGCAGAACACAGATTGGAGGGTCTAAATTGGTGTCTAGATGGACAACTCAAGGAATTCCATTCTCGTTAGGATCTTTTAGCATTCTCTGGGTTTTATCAGTCATTTGGTTGGTAAGCGTCACTCCGCTTGTATGTACACCATCAATAATCATAGATTCTGATGAGAACTTTAATGTTGCAGAAACCCAAAATATGGATAATCCAAAGATGGCAATTGCTCCTTTACCCAAGAAAGACCTTCTACTGCGCGGTATCAATATGCCATGGTATAGTAACACAAAACAAGTGAGAATTATTCTTAACAATGGAACAGAAGTCTATGAAGATATCACTCCGTATTGGTTCAAGCTTGGACTTGATTTAGATATTCTACGCGCTGACTTAGATGCACTTTCGCTAATGGGTGTCCGCCATATCAGAATAACAGCTCTGATTTTCCAATTTATCAACTGGCATCCTGAATTTGGTAGTATGGGTATTAATGCATCAGTTATTGCTTCATTCAATACTTTTCTTGAGGAAGTAGAAAGTCGAGGAATTATACTGACGGTTTCATTTCTCGCACCACTTTGGTCATTCTCAGACCATCCTTCGCTAATGGAATATTTTCGAATATTCAATACGACATCAGGATTGAATCCATCAGCACTCTACAATCTAGGTTCAAATATGGTATTCATTGCAGAACATTATCAACATAGTGATGTAATACATACTTGGGAACTTGTCAGTGGATTTTCCATTTTTACAGAGTATCTCTCGACTAGTTTTGGCCTAGATGTTGATGCTACAGCTCTCTTTGATTTTATTGCAGACACAGCTGAAGGGATTAGAGCTGTAGCAGAAGATCACTATGTCACAATAAGTGATGGATGGCCACCCCAATATGATGAAAATTGGTGGAACACAGGTCTAGTTCCAGTCAATTATGATCAGAGATTACGAGATGCTACTGATTATCTTGCATTATATCTCATTTCAGATAATACATCACTCCCCAGAGCTGGTTCTTTATTTAAGCAAGAAGTTATTGTCCAAGTAGCCTCTTCACAACTCTATAATTATTCAAGAAAAGTGAACAGTGAAGTCTTGCTGAATCTGTATATTGAAGCTCTCAATTGTGGTTATTCAGGATTTTGTCCTTGGGAGTTCTCTCAAAATATTGTCTTACATGAGAGAAATGACTCAATTTCTAATCATATGAGGCATGATTGGAGTTGGGATGCATTACTACTGTTCTCGCTCTACAGAGATGAATCTATAAAATTCATTAACACTACAAATTGGTATGTGCTATCAACAGAACCAGAGATCGATAGATTTGGGAGAATAAGTTTTTCGTTCTTTCATCGTTCAGAGGGAGCATATCCTGCACCTTATGGTTTTGATGATGGGAGAATCTTTAATCCCTTGGATGGTGGAACTGTGGTGACAGTATATTCAGGAAATCTGCTAATGGGGGATATGCTAGTTATCAATCGAGAATATGTTTCAGATACTCTGCTCTTTGGGTCCGAAAAATTAGGCACATGTGATTTTGTTACAACAACATCTACGATATATGATATTGGTCATGTTGAAGAAACGGGGATACAGATACAAAGTAATCATACATGGAAGGCGATTGTAGATAAATGTGATACTAGACAGATATTACTGCAAGTCAATTCAACAGGCCCAATAAGGGTTAATGTGAAGAATGGAGGGTTCACTCTAATCACGGGAACAGACTATACAATTACATATACTGATTTGATTTCAGGAAGAAGCTGGCAGGAGATTATTGAGGCAGATGACAACCAAACGATTAGCTTCAACATAAATGCAAGTTCACTTAGTATCAAAATATATCAGAGTCCTGACATTGTAGGAATGCTATCACTTGGATTAAGTATATCAGTAATAGTCATATCAGTCATAATATTCTATTCTGCTGATAGGTTGTTTTCGAAGAAGAATGAAGAGAGTAGTTGAAGTATCAATAACGCTTTTCTCACACTAAGGATATAATGACTAACAAGGAGAGATTCTCAGATGATTAGATTAATTGGCGTTCTTACAGAGGGCGGAGTACCAGTGAAGATAAAGAGCCCAATGGATGCAGATGGGGAAATGATTCTAGGTCCTCTAATAGAAGCAGCAAAAGCTCTGAGCAAGGTGATGGGTAGTGGAGAAGTAAGAAAGCTTGGATTCAGAGAGAACACTTTGATTGTTACCGAATCGAATAAAGGATATACAATTGTTGCTTTAGTAAATAAGGCAGAGGAGTATATGGATAGTCTCCTAAGAGTGATAGCTGATAGAATTGATGACTCAAATATACCTCTAGCTAATGGTACAGTAGATGATCTTCATTCGATTATTATTGATGAGATAGTGGATACATATGTCAGAGACCATATTGAAATCGGATTTCTAGAAACCCTATCAACTATTTGGGATCCAATTGTTACAATGATGAAACAGAGTTCCAATATGTCTAGAATCATCGGTGATGTAGAATCACTCCTTGGAAGAGTAGAAACATCAGAGTACTGGAACAATTACAAATCCGAAGTCACAGGCACATTAGAAGATGCTCTTGGATATGCACTTCGAGGTGAATTTGACCGTGCCTGCGCCATTGCGATGGACGTTGAGGGGCCACTTGCAGGTGTCTTTAGTATCAAAATGGGAGAATTGATTCACAATATGACCAAAGCGGTCCCACCAACACAGACCGAACTGAAACAGATTGCTGCAAACCTTCCTAGAGATTATCCTTTCACTGATTTGGCTAGAACTATAGTAGGTTTATTGACAGGAGATAGAAGTCCAGCAGATTATGCTCGTGCTTTTAGAGAAGGCATTAAGAGATTCCAATTCATTAATGATACAGAACATCTCGCATTAGGTTTTCTCTTTCTTGATGCAAAAGTTGTAGATTATCCGGATTTTTCAGCTCGAATAGTAGACCTGTATAAAGAGGAATCAGAAGTTGTTTGTTCATTTATCAATGCAATTGATGAAAGAAGTAAATTGTTTGAAAAGTTATACTCAATCACAAGCTACGATGGATTCCGTAATGAACTTGGAATCTACAAATCACAGATATCAGGCATATTGGGAAATATCAATTGGGTCTTAGACCCTGAGTTATTATGGGAACTCAGGAAAGAAGGAAAAGGGATAGAGATTAGCGTCACAGCCTCATTAAAATTACAAAATTATATTGCAGTTCTCACCGCATTGACAGAGTCTCCAGTTCTTACAATTAGTGAACGTAAAGAGGTTCTTGAGGAAGTATTGATGTTATATCAAGACTACTTCAGAGGGCTGTTGATGACAGACATAGCTCTCTTTTCCTACACTCTTGATAGTATTTTTCAGAGTCTAAGTGTAGCTCATGCAGAGTATTATTTCTTAACAACTGGCGAAAATAGGCAACTGCATTTGAATAGAGTAATCGAATTTGTGGCAGATATCTATAAGATAATTGAATCAGAATGGCCAAAATCACGTGTACGCTTCTCACTCTTTGTTGTAGGAAACGCATTATGTCCAGTATTTATCAGGTCAGATAAGATGCCAGAAGAGATGATACGATTAGTCTATATTGCCACTCGATTGCAGGACGTCAATACTATTGATGCCTCTCAGATAACGCGACCTGAGATTTACGCAACAAATCTTGGCAATACCACTACAACTCTGACAGCAATGGTAGCTACAATATTAGAAAAGCAAGAGAGAATTGAGATACTTAAGAAGTGCGTCGAGATCAGCCTAGATGTTCAGGAGTGGTTTATTTCACACGGAATTATTTGCAGAGATGACATTTTATCAACAACATTTCATTCTACATTAATCTTAGATGATCTTGATACTCAAGATGTAGAAAAGTTGGGAAACAAAATAATCGCTCTCAATCGTATTGCAATACAGAATCCGACAAGGTATGACTACGAAGTTGCAATGATGGGTAGTCCACTTGTTGAGATTCAGATATCTTTGTGGAAGAAACTACAGGATGATAAGTATCTGAAACTGGCTAAGGAAACATTTGATTCTGCATATAATGCTTGGATGAAATATGGATTCAAAGAGAAGGCAGAAAATTTCAAGAAGAAATATGGAGAGCTATGGCACTAACAATCAATAGATAATCCTTCTTCTGATTTAGACCGTACATAGACAATAGTGATGAAAGATGGCAGCCCCAATTGACAACCAAAGCAGAGTTGTCGCATTCGTATCAATTTTCACTGCCATTGCAGTTGTTCTTGACTCGATACCAATCATCCCAGGATTTTATAGTGGTGTGTGGGACTCATGGTTATTCCTGATAAGCCCATTATACGGCATAATTCTTGGACCAGTTGTTGGCGCTACTTCAATAGCAATGGGTAGTTTCATTGGACATTTGGTATATTTCAGAGACCCATTCGAACTCCTGTTTATGTTTGGGACTCCTCTTGGTGCTGGGATTTCAGGACTTGTATTTCAAAAGAGATGGTCACCAGTTTTAGCTATATACTCATTCTTACTAGCAGGTTATTTTATCACTCCAGTTTCATGGCAACTCCCCATGTGGGGAGTATGGGATATACTTGTTGGCTTTGGGATATTGTTGATTTTCTCATTCATCAGTAGTATGAAAATTTGGAAGAGGACTTGGAAACAGGAACATGTTCTTGGGTTGCTCTTTGCTATTGTGATAGGATTAGAAACAGATGTACTCTTCCGAGTGTTCGTACTTGTACCGGGTCAGACATACAGGTTCTTCTATGGGCTTACTATTGAAGCACTTCAAGCAATCTGGTGGGGTGCAGGATTTATTACACCTCTGAAGGTAATCATGTCAGTAACAGTGGGATTGATGGTAGGAAACTCATTATTGAGATTACTACCATCCGAAATGATTTCTGAAGATTATTAGATACTATAGATTCTTACTGAAGAATAAAACTTCGGGATAGTCAGTAGATGGTCCATCAAGAAGGGATGAGTCAATACCTCTTAGATGTTTATCAAAAAATGCTAGGACATAGTCACTGAGAACTTGTAGCATTCGGTTTCCGTCAATTGAGCCTAGGAGACCGAAACTTCGAAGAAGTGGAGACCATAGATTAACATCAGCAAAGTTGTGGTGTCTAGTACCATTGACATAGAGACCATAACAAGTAGAATTGGAGTTCAAATAAACAGAGTCATTCATCTCAGGATTCCCAAAATCTGGTCCAAAAAAGAGCATAAACGGTTTGGTCATATTCAATGAACTTGCCTTTTCGCCATGCGGGCTGTCGAAACTAATACCAACATCAATTCGTGAATCAGTGAGAACAACCTCCTCAGCTGTGGTACCTCCAAATGAATGACCAAAAGCTCCGATACGCGTTAAATCCATCTTGCTATAGAGCAGACTTGGGATGTTTGGATTATTCGAAAGTTCTAGATGGTCAACTAGGAATACCGTATCATTCGCCCAGATTTGGAGACTATTAGCAAGATCTGAGTACATCTTATCCGTTGCTTCATAGATTACTGACCCATCTGGAAAACTTGTTACTGCAGCCTCGTACGAATGACTGATACTGAATACAATGTATCCATTGCTAGCCAATTCTTCCATCAAAATAGTATTCTGCATAATAATACCCCCATATCCATGGGAAAATATCAAGACGGGATAATCATCTTTGGTCTGCGATATTGGAGCATCTAGGTAAGAATGAGTCTTTACAAGTGAAAAGTGACTGACTATAATTGATGGAAATCCCCAAGATTTTTGGATGCCAGTTCCAAATTGATGTGGTGCATCAACATATGGAGCAGTAGTAAAGCCATTAACATCATCAGTGGGATACCATGCCTTGACCAATATTCTGCGATGATCAGTTGGAATCTCTGTGAATGTTTCATCCCGACTGTCATCTGTGAGCTCGAAAGTAGTTGTTCCTATCGCATATTCACCGTTAGGTAAAGGAAGTTGGAAAACTGGTAGTAGTAAGTTCAAGTAGAGAGTCGTAGACAACAGAACTATGGATAATAGAAATATGACAAAACCTGGTTTCTTTCTAAGAAATACTTTCTCAGGTTCAGAAATGGCCCCAGTTTGACTTCTGTACTTCTGTACAAGTTTGAAGACGCTCCAGACAAATAGTAGCGATGCAGGTATGTAAACTGGAATTAATTGCCACCTTAATCCTTCAACGAATATGTGGACAAGAAATATGATGATGCCTGCAATGCTCAGAACGCCTATCAATGTTCTTTTATTCTGCCTCTTAATAGTTAAAGGCAGAAGGAATTGTACTGATAATAAAATCAAAAAAATTATGATGAAAATCTCAAGAACCCGCATAGAGAACACCAAACCTGTAATCGTCCATATAGTTCATTATGTAAGAAAAAGATTCTGTTTAGTAAATTAGATGCAGAGATTATGGAGGAGGAATTTGATAGTTATAATTCACTCTCAATCCAATGTATATTTAGTAATAAAACAAGTAAATCATACATATTACAAATGCATAGGGAACTTTCCTTTTTTGCGCGAAATTAATTTGCAAATACAAAAAGTGGTATAATTGGACAACAATGTCATGCAAAATAAAGAGGTTAGAGAGACCCTTGCAGATCTCTCTGAATCTACTTACTCTAGAGTCGCTCGCTTACGAGTGTTTCAACGATAGTTGGATCAGCAAGAGTTGTGACATCACCAAGGTCATCAATTTGTCCAGCGGCTATTCGTTTGAGAATTCTTCTCATGATTTTACCCGAACGAGTCTTAGGAAGAGCATCAGCCCATTGAATCTTTTCAGGAGTTGCAATAGGACCTACATCAGCTCGAACGTGATCTCTGAGTTCCTTCTTTAGCTCATCTGTCTTCTCTACACCCATTTTTAGGGTTACAAAGACGTAAATTGATTCTCCTTTGATTTCGTGGGGATATCCAACAACAGCACACTCCGCAACTGTAGGATGCTTGACCAATGATGATTCAATCTCTGCAGTCCCGAGTCTATGACCTGACACTTTGAGAACATCATCAAGACGGCCCATTACGAAATAGTACCCATCTTGATTGAATCGAGAACCATCACCAGTATAGTACATTGGTTTACCAGTTTCGGGATTCTTGAATTGGACCCAGTAGGTATCGACCCAACGTTTGTGGTCACCATAAACCGTTCTCATAAGACCTGGCCAAGGCTTTTTAAAGCATAGATAACCACCCTCGTTAGGTCCGACAGGAACACCATCTTCTGCAACAATGATAGGTTCGAGACCAAAGTAGGGGAAGGTAGCAGAACCTGGAATTGTGGGAGTTGCACCAGGAAGTGGTGTAAGAATAACACCACCGGTTTCAGTCTGCCAATAAGTGTCAACAATGGGACATTTCTCCTTACCAACCACTCTGTGGTACCACATCCAAGCCTCAGGATTGATCGGCTCACCGACAGTGCCAAGTAAGTTCAAACTTGAGAGATCATGCCTGAGGACTGGCTCGTCACCGAATCTCATGAGTGCACGAATGGCTGTCGGTGCAGTATAGAACTGTGTCACTTTCCAGCGCTCAACCTCTAACCAGAAACGGTCATTGTCTGGGTAGGAGGGAACAGACTCATACATGAGTGTGGTAGCACCAGCTGAGAGAGGACCATAAACAATGTATGAATGACCAGTAATCCAGCCGATATCTGCAGTACACCAGTAGATATCACCCGGGTGCCAGTCAAAGATGTTCAAGAAGGAATGGGTCGTGTAGACCATGTACCCTCCAATAGTGTGAAGCACACCCTTTGGTTTACCTGTGGAACCAGAGGTATAGAGGATAAATAGTGAGTCTTCTGCATTCATCCATTCTGTTTCGCACTTATCGTCAACCTTTGCATATTCTTCATGATACCAGAAGTCCCTTCCTTCAGTCCATGGGACATCAAGTCCAACACGCTTGACCACGAGAACTTTCTCAACCACTGGAGTTGATTCAAGCGCAACGTCAGCACCAGCCTTCTGTGGAATAGTCTTACCTGCACGGTAGTAACCATCAGCTGTAACTAGTACTTTACCCTGGCAGTCTTGAATTCTATCAACTAACGAGTCAGCACTGAAACCACCAAAGACAATGCTGTGTACTGCGCCAATCTTGACGCATGCAAGCATGATGATTGCAAGCTCAGGAATCATTGGAAGGTACATTGTAATTCTATCACCCTTCTTGACACCGAGGTTCTTCAGAACGTTTGCGGCCTTGTTGACCTCACTGAGCAACTCACTGTATGTGTAAGTTTTTGATTCATCAAGAGGTTCACCTTGCCAGATCAATGCAATCTGGTCACCCTTGCCAGCTTCAACATGTTTGTCAAGACAGTTGTAAGCCATATTGGTCACACCATCTTCAAACCATGTGAATTCAGCATTTGTTGGGTTCTTCCAGTTGAGACCTTTGGTAGGCTCTTTCTTCCAATAACATAGTTCTTTTGCTTCTTTTAACCAGAAGGCATCAGTGTTTTCTATAGACTCCTTCCAAATCTTCATCCTCTCTTCTTGGCTTTTTACATAAGCTTTATCGGAGAAGCTCTTAGAAGGTGGAAAACGCCTTTCTTCTTGGCTATATACTTTAATCTTCTTATCTTCTGACAAAATCGGTCACCAAATTCAGTCAATGATTTGGCGACTCTGCAAAAACACCCTATATGAAGATTGTCCAATCGATATAAAAAAAATCTAGCAATAAAAAAGAGGATATGAGGCCAAAGATTCTATTTCTATGGCCTCTATTTAATTGAGTTATTCCTTGCGCTTAGTTCTTAATACAAGTGTAAGAAGCACTGAAATTATTGCTAGTACACCTGTAATCAAAAAGGCTAAGGAATAGCCAAAGATTTGGCCAAATGTTCCTGCTACTAGTGCTCCTAGAATGCCAGCAATACCATATGCAGTAAATACAACTCCATAGTTTTTACCAACATTATTAGAACCAAAATAGTCTGCAGTAGCTGAGGGGAATAATGCAAAGTTTCCACCAAAACAGAAACCAACGATTGAAGCTATAACAGTAACAATAATCCAAGAGGTTCCAGTCGGAACGAATGCAAAGCTAAACATAGCAATTGCTAGAACTGTGAACATAAGGATGAAAGTTGAGATCCTACCAATCGAATCGGAAACTCTTCCCCAGACAATTCTTCCTGCAGCATTAAAGATGGACATTATACCTGCAATTAGAGCACCCAGTTCAAGAGTTTGAACGACTGTATCAATACCCTTTGCAGCAGATACGACATTTCCAAGTGTCATTAGCCCTGCAGTTGCAGCGAAGACAAACATTAACCAGAGAACCCAGAAACTGCTTGTTCGAATCATTTCACCAGGCATAACTCCGGTTCCTGAGCCATCAGCAGTTGTTGCGGGAGGAGTAAACCCTACAGGGAGCCAACCAACTGGAGGATTAACAAGCAATTGAGACCCAATTACAACAAAAATGAGATAGATTACTCCAAGCACTATCAATGGAAAACCAATATATCCACTGTTTATTCCAATCAAGTATTGTTCAACGTAGTTGAATATTAGAGCTCCACCACCGAAACCTGCCACAGCCACACCAGTCATTAGTCCTTTCTTATCAGGGAACCATTTCACAAGAGCGGCAATAGGACAGACATATGCAAATCCAATTCCAGCTCCACCAATGATACCATAGGTAATAATCAAGTAAAATGTACCCTGAATCATATCTGCACTAAGACCAAGAATATCTACCAGACCAGATAGAGCCACGCCAAGACCCAGTAGAATACCGCCGAAGGTCGCAACCTTACGAGGGCCAACACGGTCTTGCCAGCGACCTGCAAAGATCATAAATAATGCAAATGACGCAAGACCAGCTGCAAATGGTAGATTTGATGTAAGTTTATCCCAAACATAAACTCCACCATCAGCGATTGTATCGCTCAGAGCTGTTTGGAATATACTCCATGCATAAATGGATCCAAGACATAACTGAACGATGATTGCACCGATGACAACTAAAATTCTATTTCCAATTTTCTCTTCAGACATGATAGAAGACTCCTATCAGATTGTCAGATGTTATACTGCTGGCGAAAATACTGCACTAAAAGCCTTCCTACGAAATAAGCAGGCTAAACTATGTGTGAAAGGTAAGACCACTTGGAAACGTCTAAATACTTGGCACAGGAAAGGTAGCGTAACCTCCAGAGGTTATGATAATGACATCAACATCTGACTGGACTGCAAAGTACAAAAAAAAGATACTGACAGCTGAAAGTGCGATAAAGAAAATTCGACGGGGCGCACGTATCTTTTTAGGAACTGGATGTGGTGTGCCGTACCATCTTGTCCAAGAGTTAGCCGCCCACGCCAATCAGATGGCAGACAATGAGATTGTACATCTTCTAACTCTGGGAGATACTCCCTCTGCGGATTCAAAGTTCCAAAACCAGTTCAGGCACAATACCTTCTTCGTTAGTGCAAATATCCGAGATGCTGTTTCTGAGGGGCGTGCAGATTATACACCAATGATGCTGTCGGAAATCCCAGATTTATTCAGACAGAAAAGAATGCCATTAGATGTAGCAATGATTCAGGTCAGTCCACCAGATAGGTATGGATATTGTTCCTTGGGGATATCCGTTGACATTACTAAATCAGCCTTTGAGAGCGCAGATATGGTGATTGCTCAGATTAATGAGAAGATGCCAATAACTCATGGAGACTCGTTTGTTGATATTGATGATATTGATTATCTTGTACCATTCAATGAACCTTTGAGAGAATTTGAGAGTGCCGAGGTAACTGAAATAATTGACAAAATCGGAGCATATGTAGCAAGACTTGTTGAGAACGAGTCCACACTGGAGCTTGGTATTGGTGCACTTCCGCAGTCAGTCTGCAACAACCTTCTCGATACAGGGGTTAGAGACCTTGGCATTCATACTGAGATGTTTAGTGATAGTCTAATGCCACTTATTGATCAAGGCGTGGTGACGAATAAAAAGAAAACAATACATCCTGGAAAAGTCGTTGCAAGCTTTGCAATGGGATCAGAGAAACTCTATTCTTACATTGATGATAATCCGATGTTTCAATTTCATGACACTGCATATGTAAATGATCCATATATCATAGGTCAGAACAAGAAGATGATTGCAATCAATTCGGCTCTTGAAGTCGACCTGACTGGTCAAGTGTGTGCTGATTCTATTGGACATAGATTCTATAGTGGTATAGGAGGTCAGGTTGATTTCATTCGTGGAGCTAAAAGGTCTCTGGGCGGCAAAGCAATAATATGTTTACCCTCAACCGCGATGGACGATTCGGTTTCAAGAATAGTACCTACGCTAAGTGAGGGATCTGGCGTAGTCACTACCCGAGGAGATGTCGATGTTGTAATCACAGAATATGGACTCGCAAATCTCGCAGGGAGAACAATTAGAGAGCGTGTATTATCTCTCATAGCCATTGCACATCCGGATTTCAGAAATGACCTCTTGGAAACAGCAAAGAACATGCATTATGTATTCGAAGACCAAGTACCATTCTTAGTTCAGGGTACTTATTTTGCTTCAGAGTATGAGATGACAGAAAGGTTCAAGGGACCTGATGGACCAGTTGATGTTCACTTCAGATTAATACGCCCAGACGATACAGACCGTATCAAAGAACTGTTCTACGGTTTAAGCGAAGAAAGTATCTATTTCCGCTTTTTGACTCCACTTAAAAGCTTACGAAGACAGACACTCCAAGATTTCTACAATGTTGACCAATCCAGTGATATCAGTGTTGTAGCTGTTATCAAGTCTGGAGATGATAGTGAAATCGAAACCATTATCGGCGCAGGAAGGTACTTGCTCAACAGAAGTACAAATGAAGCAGAATTTGCACTTCTTGTGCAGGATGAATATCAGAATAAGGGAATTGGAACGTATCTCCTGAATCATCTTATGAGAATAGCAAAGAGCAAGGGAGTAGACGCTTTTATTGCATATGTGCATCCACAAAATCAACCAATGATTCGGTTCATTCATAAGACTGGAAAAGTTGTTGAGAGTAAGATCTCTCTGCAGGATGAAGAGTATCTCTTTAGACTTAAATTATAAGAATGCAAATATTTGTCCATCCTGCAGCACTAAGAAGTGAATGAAAAATATCAATAAGATGGAGCAATAACAGTGCATGACATTTTACTCAAGACCGGAATACTGATTGTTGGCAACGGTGAAACTCTTGAAAAAGTATCAATACTCATTCAAGAGGGAATAATCACTGAAGTAGGCAGAGATATTACACCGCCCAACGATGTTGAGATACTAGATTTTTCAAGCTCAGTAATCATGCCGGGTATAATAGATCCACACGTCCATGTATGTTTTGATGGATCTCCGAATTTGGAAGAAGTACGCAGATTTTCAGATGAACTCCTTGCAATACGTGGAAGTAAATTAACTGAAATATTGCTTGAGTATGGAATTACGACAGTGGGGGATGCCGCAGGAAGAAAAAATGTTCCATTTGCAGTCAAGGAGGCTATTGATAGAGGATTTGTGACCGGTCCACGCTTCCTTCCCTGTGGCAGAATGATTACAATCAGTGGAGGAAGAGATTCTCTTGCGGGAGCAAATGAAGCTGATGGTGTTGATGGTGTTCGTAGAGCAGTAAGAGAGGAGCTTGGGCGTGGCATATTCTATATTAAACTGGCTGCTACTGGAGCAATATCATCAGAGCATACAGAAAGCTTCAGTACTCAATTCAGTCTTGATGAGCTGAAAGTTGGAGCAGACGAAGCTCGCAAGGCTGGAAAAAGATCTCATGCGCATGCATATGGTGAAGAAGGTATTAGAAATACTATATTGGCAGGTGTGGATGTCTTAGTCCACGGTCATCCACTGAGCAGTGAGAATCTCGACCTGATGAAGAAGCATGGAACAATGTATATGCCCACCTTTGTGACCTATTATGAGTCTCAACTCCATCATGATGATGGAGACCTTCCTGAGTATATGGTAAGGAAAGAGAAGGAGATATTTCCACTCATAGAAGAAGGAGTCAGGAATGCAATAAAGGCAGGCATCGAAATCGTTGTTGGGACAGATTCTGGGATGCCATACACATATTATGGCAAATCTACTGCTGAAGAGATGGAGCTGCTTGTAAGACTGGGAGGGGCCTCAGAGATGGATGCAATAATAGCAGGAACAATGAATGCAGCAAAATCGATGAGCATGGAATCCAAGATTGGTACGATTAAACCTGGAAAGTCAGCAGACCTCCTAGTGCTTTCACCAGGAAAAAATCCCCTTGAAGATATCACAGTTCTTCAATATAAGGAGAATATCAAGAGGGTTATTTTGAGAGGCAAGACTGTAATCGACCGCAACTAGAATAGAAGGCGCCACCCGCCGGGAAGCGGACACGACAGACAGCAGAATTAGGTTAGGGACTCGTGGCGCCTTTCACTATGTTGTCTATCTCTTGACTAATAAACACGTCAATAAATTACGAGAATATATTCTGCATTAAACACATGATTTTATGACACACACGCCTCTAACATCCAGAATTAATCACTTTACTCGAGAACAACTTGAGGCAATCAATGAGATTCTTCGATTATTAGATCCTGAAGAGTTTAGAGATTATCATGATCAATTTGGCGTCTGTAATGCCCCAGATGCAATTGAGAGATTACGAGCTGAAGTTCAAAGAGCCCTCAATATGTGAATGATTTACAGATGGAATTATTCGATGAAAAAGTGAGAGATTACGATATTACAAAAGCTGGGGGAAATAAGACAAAATATTCGATGATTATTGACAATAGAATTCCACCAAAGACAAGACCACGACCACGGGAGATACTTGATTCTGTGAACCATAATATCGCCCCGATAAGTACTATGATGACACCTGAAATCTGACCGACAAAAATCAGAAAGTTCCAAATCTCTGCGAAATATCCACCAATCAGTTGCACAAAATTTTGAAGAGGCGACTGCATTAGTAATTGTAACGGATTCATTTCATAGACCCATGTTTCAATTAGTGTGCTGGAATTTAAAGTCCTAGAGTCATGAATTATTACAGAAATATATAAATGAATAGAGCCATAAGTTTCCGAACTTTATCAATATGTTGAGGGAGTGATTCGTGTCATTTAGAGAATACTTGGGAATTGGTGGAGAAGACCGGCCGCAGCAAACATGTGATTGGTGTGGTAGGGAAATAGTGAGTTTCTGGTGGAGTGGGAGTGAGGGCAGGTATTGCTCATTCAAATGTTCTGCGGCTGGCAGCTATCATAGATATATATTACTTACAGCTAGTGTCATTACAATTACAGTCGTTTTCTTCAGTATTATAATCATGTTTTCTCTAAAATCCCCAATCATTTCTCCTTTCTTTGTTATATTGATGATGATGGCTTTTACGCCAATTGCGGTATTTGACATTTCGTTATTGTATACACTGTATGTTGGCAGATATTTAAGAAAAGATAAATAAAACCAAAATACAGTAGATTGAGGTGAAAAAATAGATTCTTGGTCATTAAATCTATGAGGTTAATGACGAGGTGTCTGATCTGCTTGTTCCAGTCATGATTGTTCTTTTCATTTGGGGATTGATTGGTATAGTATTCTCCAGTGATACTGTGAATAAAGCTGAGAAAATTAGATGGAAACTAGCATTATTCTTGATTGTTTCGCTATACTCGCTATCTTTAGCACTTGTATATTTTTTAGGTGTAGGCGTTGCTATATTAGTTAGCATTTATGATCCTATTTCTGGATTTATTCAAATGGATATTATCTTCATGGAGATGCTAGTTTCTGGATTTGGTACTACTATCAGTTTGATATTCATGATGACATATTGCTGCACATCAATATCAGGACAAAAGAGTATAAATTTCAAACACTTGATTGCAAGTACATTATTATTTGGATTTAGTGTTGCTCTTGTCATGGAAGTATTGATTACACTCTTCTTGAGTCCGTGAGTATAAAGCAGAATTACCAAAACGCAAAATCCAGAAAAAGTGGTGGGCCCGACGCGATTAGTCCCAGTTGGGGCAATCCCAGCTTGTTTGAACGCGCGATATCCGCCTTATCAGAGCGGCGCTATAAGAAACCAAGATCAGCAATACTGACCTTTCCAGTCTAAGCCACGGGCCCATTGCGTTCGAGATTGGTTTTGTTTATGTTCGCGATAAAAAGGTTATGACTGTGTGCTAGTTTGATTCTGAGTTTAATTCATTTACAATCTTGCTGTGATAGTACTTTTGGGACTATTGTTTTGATGTGATTCAATGACTCTCTTGCTTCTGCCTTTGTAAGCTCAAAGATGATTGGACCACTAAAATTGTCTTTGACTAACGCTAAGAGAAATGCACCAAGTACTTCATCCCCCATTATTCCACGACCTAGAGGAAGATGATCATCACGTGCTATTGCACCATCATATTCACGATATGTGCCATCCTGGAGATGTATCTCTGTGATTCTATCACTATGATTTTTGTAGAACTCTATGACAGATTCTTTTCCGGACATGCGTGTGAGAAGATGGGCAGTATCAAAACAAATACTTGTATCCAAATCATCAATCATTTCGCGTGTAATATCAAAAGGAAAAATACAGTTTTCAATTGCAAGTTTTCTGGATTCAATCTCAGTCTTCGTGATGATTTCCTCGACACTCCCCATTGAAAACTCAGATAATAATATGCAAATCAATCGAACCATATCCTCTGAGTATGGCAGAGCTGAAAAATCCGCAGCTAGATTCCCTGTGGCATGTAAAACATAAGTTTCTGGTTCTAACCTCTTAACCAAGTTGATACACTCAACTATACTCTTGATGCTGCCTTTACGAACAGGTTCATTGAATGTTGCCAATTCAATGGACCAGAAAGGAAGATGGATTGTATAGGATAATTTGAGTTCATCCTTTAGGTCTTCAAGTTGACTAATTGATTCAGGTGTAAATACAGAATCAAGAATATACTTCGCATCCATTGAGAATTCCATAACAGAATACCCTTCAGCAGCAACATCTCGAATAGTATCTACGACATTAAGACGTGAGAAGTCCGGGATCCCATTCACAATCACTTGTTGTGCTGTGGATTGGAAATCGAGAGCTGTTAACCCAAATCTAAGAGGCATGATAAGAAGACTCCTTTTTGGATTAGAACCACACCTCCCGATAAACTGTACCATCGAGTGAAAGACATATACGAAGTGATGGTATTATAATGGAGAGGTGATTTGAGTGGGAATTACGATAAAATGGATGGCACATGCGACATTCAAGATTAAAACAGACGAGCAGATTATCTATATAGACCCAACCACGAAGGGGACAGGTCTAAAAAAGGAGGATTTTGAGCCTGCAGATTTGATTCTGGTGACTCATGGTCATCAAGATCACTTCGACAAGGATTTACTCAAGAAAATCCGTAAACTCGGAAAACCTGTGATTGCTCCTGAAAATCTCAAAAAAGAGATGAAAGGTATTGTGATGTGGGATTTAAGTCCAGGACAATTCATGAAGATGGCAGATGGCAGCGCTACCATCTGGGCTGTTGATGCATATAATGTAAAACGATTTCGATCCCCCGGTAATCCGTTTCATCCAAAAGGCTTTGGTGTTGGATATATTATCAAGATTGGTGATAAAAAGATCTATCATGCAGGCGATACCGATCTGATTCCAGAGATGGAAAAAATCATGGATATAGATGTTGCATTATTACCCAGTGGAGATACCTACACTATGGATAACAAGGAAGCAGCTGAGGCAGCATTACTCATCAAGCCTAAAGTAGCGATTCCAATGCATATGTGGGACACTGACCCAGAGGTGTTCAAGAACGAGGTAGAAGCCAAATCCTCTATCAAAGTAGTTATTCTGAAGAAAGGCGAAGAGTATAAACTTGAATAGATGAAGCAGGAGGCAATGCCTCCTGTGCATCATATTTTATGGATTATCTCCAAGATTTTAATTTCTGAAGTTCGTGTTTTTCAATTGCAGGATCTACTTCAAGAACTTCGACTTTGAGCATCTTGTCGCCCTGCTGGATTTTTTGAATGACATCGAGGCCTTCGTTAGTCTGACCAAAAACGGTATGTCTGCCGTCTAGATGTTTTGTATTATCCTCATTCAGGACAATGAAAAACTGGCTGCCTCCAGTATCTCTGCCTGCATGGGACTAGTTGGATTGTTCGTGATTTATGCGCCTTAAGATTTCTTCAATTTGATTCCAATGAATATTGTAGGACCTCATAAGTGCATGAGTGATTTCATGGCAGTTTCTACAAAGCGCCACCCACTCATCTCTTTTTAAAGATTTTAATCCTGAAATTGTCCACAACAAGCTACCTGAATGATGTTGACCATCTTTTTTATGAATGATTTCTCTTTCAGAGTTACAGATAACACACTCTTTTCCGAATAACTCATCACGGAATTGCTTAACATCCAATCGCTCTTTAGGTCTTACGCTCCAACCTTGTTCTCTAATAGTTCTCTTGATGGGACCCGTGGAGTTGCATCCATAGTAATCAGCTATTTTTTGAAAGGAGAGTTCTTCTTCAAAATATAGATTGTATAATTCATCTGGATCAATCTCTATTCTCGGAACATTTGGCGAAGGTTTTGGTTCCAAACCTTGTAGTTTGAGAATCCGTTCAATTGGACTTCTGGATTTATATCCAAAATGCTCTGCAACCTCTAATAGAGTAAGATCCTTCTCATAATACAATCTACGGACTTCATTGGAATCTATTTCCTTCCTCGGAGTAGTGTATGGTCTGCCAACCCAACCCATCTTTCTCATAATATCAAATATCGGTTTACTCGTTTTATAACCAAAATACTTGTCTATTTCTAATTGAGTCATTTTTTCGTCATAATATAATCTATGAACTTCGTTTGGATCTATTTCCATTTTGGGAATGGAGCTAGGTCTTGCTTGCCACCCTTGTTCTCTCAATATCCTTCGAATTGGAGAACGTGACTTGAAACCCATTATTTCTGCTACTTCATCAAGGGTGCGCTTATCCTCGTAATATAGTTTGTAGACCTCTTTAGGATTCATCTCTATCTTTTGGAAACCAACTGGGTTTATCTTAATCCCAGCAGCCTCAAGAATGTGCTTGATGGGTTTCCCACTCTTAAAACCATACAGTTCTCCTATCTTTATTAAGCTAAATCCATCTTCAAGGTAGAGTCTTTGTATTTCTTCATATTCAGATATATCAGAAGTTCTCAGTTTTTCAGAATGCTCAGTATTGTACTGACGAATGATCTCATCCCTTTTTTCAACATTCAGATGGTGAGTCTTGTAATCTTTGACCTTGGTCTCTTCAAGTTGTGTTCTCTCAGGTGATGTCTTCTCAGTTTCTTCACTGAAGTCTATGTCCTCATTCACTATTCTTCACCTCGGTAAGATAATCATAGATATTCGACCATTTGAATTGGAGATCGGTTGCTCCTCCAGTCCCTCCCTTCCGTTGAACTGTTATTGGTCCAATGCAGAAACAACTGATGCGAGTCTTTCGAACTTCGCCGACGAGACCCTGCAGAATGGAAACGAGTCCATGAGTATGGAAAGCGGAGCCTTGTGGAGACCGTGTTCGGGATACTGAAGGTGCGATTCGGAGGAGGAATGAGTTCCAGAGGGTTCAAAGAACGACGACGAGAACTCCTGATCAAGGTCATCCTTCACAACATCCAACGGTTGAACTTCATGGAGTGTGACGGGAGGTGACTTTTCACATAGAGCCCATTCTCAGACATGGTATATTAGAAACAGAATTGTATCCTACAACTTAGGACATTGCAGAGTTAATTTAGAACCACTAGAAATACAAAATCCGCCTCTGGATTCTTGTATTATCGAAAAAGCCATGTTTTTTAAAAAGCTATCAGGGAATTATACTTGTATATCTATCCCACCTACGAACACCTGTAGGGCCATCTGCAAGGACACCTACATATATATGTGACAAATTATGAAGATCAAAAGAGGTTTGAAATGTCAAGCTGATTTCTTCATTAGCACTTAGAGAGAAATCACCTTCGATCACAGTTATTTCACTAGTGGTTTTTATTTCGCCAAGAGTAGAATTGAATTCTAACAGGTCGTTCTCAACACATATGAATGCTTTTTCAATCAGATAGAGTTCACCTTCCGGAATTGGATAATTCTTGTAGCTTTCAACTATACAAATAACAGTAAATGATACAGTTCCATTATTATAAACCACTTCCTGAGTGATTGATAGGCGTAAATGAATATAGGGAGGGATACCATACTCATCTGGAATGATTAGATGAAGAGTGAACCCCCCACTAACTATACATGAAATAATTATGCAACCAACAAAAACTTTTCTTGGTCTTGATAATTGTTTCCATGCGTTCTGCAATTTTCGAACTAAATGGGGTGAACTCACTCTTGTAGCCTTCTTTAACCTAGCAATCCACCTGAGGGGACTTGAGACACCCGAATTTCATCCCAAAGGGCATAACCGTAGTTTCCTGATGCCCATCCACCTCTGAAAGCACAGATTACGGGCCCCTGCATGTAAAGTGTGTTATAAGCTATTGGTCCCGCTAAGGTAATGACGGCTGAAGTATAAGTCTGTCCATCAGCTCGCCGTGCAATCCTTAGTTTTAAATAATATCCCGACGGGGAATACACATAATAGATATGAATTTCAACTTGTTGCCACTCATAACACCACCATCCCGTGTGGCTGTAGACATCCTCTTCATATAGCTTTGTTGAAGAACCTTGGTACATCCTGTAGACTTGGAGATATTTGCCATAGAATCTTACCTTCACATAGTTGTCACTATCCTGATAAACTGGGTAGAAATCATGGTAAGCCAATGCATAGCCATTTGAGCGTTTAGTGTAATATGAAAAGTACTTATCATAATCTGGATTTACTCTTAGTTGTTGATCTCCTATCCTAGCCCATTGATATGCTACTACTTTATCTCCTGAAGAATCTGTCATATACATTTTACCTTGATAAAGATAGGGATCGAAACGGGGCCCATAGGCAGTTGTTATGGGATGGCATGACCAACTGTTTGTATCATAATCTTGAAAGTCATCTAGACATGCAAAATTCAACGTTTCCCAAGAATCTATGATCCCATGGCCATAATAGTCATTTTGACGTTCTGTAGTCTTACTATAATCATCTGGATCAGTATCTTGACCACCTGGATCACAATGATACTTAAGAAAGTCCTTTACTACCGAACTTGAAGGATTAGAACCTCTAACATTTGATAATAGCTGATATGTCACTGCTGCTTCTCCTGCTACAAGCGGTGCTGAAAAGCTTGTTCCTTCCCAATCACCGAAATCGTCTAAATGTCCATTGTCATCCTCGTCGTTTTGAATTGGTGCATAAACATATGTACCTGGAGCTACCACTTCAATTTCAGGACCATAATTAGAATAAGAGGTCATTTCTCCTTCATCTGGTTCATCCCGAGTATATACTGCACCAATTGCCATTACATTGGCATATTTAGCAGGGTAGAATACGGAGGTGTGAGAATTTCCAGATGAAGCGATCATGACTGTTTCTCCATCCGATACAAGATTATCCACTGCATTTTGAAGTCCAGTCCACGTATATGACCCTCCCCATGAACAACTGACAATTTCAGGATCATGCCAGGCATATAAAAGCTCTAAAGCCCATTGCCAATGAAAATCTCTTTTTGTTGTATCATAAACATCTACCACAATTAGGTCTACATAAGGAGCCATCCGTAGAAATGTTCCTACAACTCCAGTACCATGGCCTGGGCCATCATACACTCCAACTTTTTGGGAAGAATCATGCTCATAATCACTGTAAGATGTCCATTCATCTTCAGTGTCAATATAGTTGTTAGATGCCCAATATACATAGTGACCAAAAGGCCACCAACCCTCGTAATGATAATTGATATCAATATACCACATTGTACGTAATGTACCATCAGGTCTATACATCAGATCTTCATGGGGATGAACACCTGTATCAACAATAGCGGCCGTGACTCCTTGTCCAGGTTTGGGCATATTTATTTTGTCAATCCAATTATGGCCATTGTCAACGTTTAGCATTTCATAAGCAGTATCATCAGAGTATCCTGGTATTGCAGCTAGTAATTCAACTGAATTATTACTTTCGGCAGAATCAACTTCTATAACTATTTCTGCAAAACTCCTATTGATAAAGGATGAGATAACTTTATGAGAATCCCCAGTTATCACAGAATTAGTTTCTTCTGTAGGTTCTTGTCCTAGATTTGAGAATGCTGCCATTAAGAAATCATTCCCGCTATTTCCTCTATCCATTCCTTGACCCATAGTTATTGGAAATGTATCTATTGCTGTCATCAGGACTATTAAAGAAATAAATAGAACTGAGATCAGCTTAACTCTTTTCTGATATTTCACGAAATCCACCTTTCCCTATTGCTAATTCCATTGGAATCTCCCCGTCGCGCAGTAATGCACTGAGCTCTGATTTAACACTTTGTTTATTGTGCAATGCTTCAGAAACTAATCTGGAGAAGTTGTCCCAATCTGCAAAAGCATCGACTGTCTTCACTTCTCGCAAAAGATGAAGTTTCTTAAGAAACCGTTTTGTTGTGACAGATTCTATCACATGTACATTCTCAAAATCCCAGAATATGTGCTAGATGATGATTGAAATCTATATTCTCGATTTGTAATCCTTCAAGTATGCAGATGGATACAGACTATGAATTCATCCTCATCGATATTCTCTTGCTCAGTGAAGTGTTTTTCCCATGCAACTGCTTTTTCGACGTCACCCCGCTCTGCTTCAACAAACTTCATATCACGTAGATTTGCACGATTCGGTAACAAATCTGCACGATATATGGCTCCAAACTTCCGAGAACGTTGAATAACAATTAGATCTGTATCTGGATAGAATCCCATGCTGAATCCTTCAATAACTCCTCTAGATTACCGATCCGTTCTTCAAGATCAGACACTGCTTGCATTTTCATCTGATTACAGTTAGGAACATTCTTCATCTGTATTCTTCCCACCTTTACTCGAATTGATACATTGGTTTACCAAAGGAAATCAGCTCCTCCCAACTGGTACCTTCTGGCGGCATCGTCAACCTACTATGTTGTGGTGTATGCAAATCTAGGTTCTCTATTTTAAAAATATCCAGATAGCGTAAAGTAACATGATTACACCGATAACCAAGATTCCGAGTAATATGATGTTTAGAGGATTGTCGAACCAACCATTGACCAACTCAACCTCAACTCTACCAAGTTGTCCACTCATCTTTCCCAGAGTGTCATACGCTTTCAGATAGACTGTGTAATTACCATTATCCCAATCGTATGTCTTCCAAGTGAAACTGCCCTCGAACGTATACCTGACATCCAACTCAGAGTTCATTATTGTGTCCACAAGAACATCATCAATTAGGGTTCAACCCTCTCTACTGGATAGCAATCATCAAGTACTTCGAACTCAATGGATACTTCCCCAGTTAAAGGACCTTGAAGTGTAGTCATTGAAACCAATGATGGAGCTTCTGTATCAGTCTTGATAATAATATCAAGCTCATCCTGTATACCAGCGTATGCTGTAGATACCGCATTAGAGAAGTAAACATACCACGTGTCTGAGTCAGGAGCTTCAAAATTCCAATAATACCATCCTTCCTCAATTCGAGGATAGTTATGAATTTCATGGGCATTATTCGGATTAGTAGCTCCTGAATTCTGTATTTCATCATGAGCAAACTGATCAACGATGAAAAAGTGAATCCCATCACCGTTGTTTATTCTCAACCATCCAGCCATTGCCTCACCTTCATTAAGGGCAACAGATAGGTATCTTGCAGAATATGCATCTACAACAAAATCATTCTCATTGTGAATCTCTATAGCAGTAACTTCTGGTGTATTTATTGTCCCATAGGTTAGGAGGACAAGAACTATAGTCACAAAGAATAATCGATTATTTGTTTCTCGTTTTATTTTCAAATCAATGTCTTTTTTTGCTTTATCAATGACCGCATTATAGTATTTTCTTATTGTTGTCATATTTATCCCTCAATTAATGGAACCATTGGTATAGAGGATTATATTGAACTGGTTCAATTTAAATTGAAATAAAACTTACACTCAAGATTGATGAGATTATGACACTTCATTTTGGAAGTTCTCATATCCATCAAATAAGTGCTGCAATCAGCAGCGAAACGAAAAGAACATGAAGAGCGCTGTAAACTACCATCAATGTGACTGACATAATCCCTACGTGATAGAGCCAAATAAGGCTATCATGCTTGCGAAATAGAAAGGGGGGAATAGTCATTCCAATGACTATTCTTACGATAGCCATGATTATGATGTCATTCATCCAAAGGTCGTTATACTGCAAAGGGGGACTCTGATTTGTTAGTGATAAATAACCAAAAACCAATCTCCAACTTACAAGCATACATACTATACAATAGATAGATTTAGTTTACTGAACTCCACATCCGCTCACCTGAATAAGGAATGTATTCATGCAGATTAATACCTTCCTTTGATTCCAGAAGGTGGCTTTTCCTCAGATGGAAGTAGGGAAAACTTGTCGATAGAGTGGAAATCGTTAGTCTAACAGGAACCAGTGTTCTGTATAGTCCTCTTCGACATTGTCGATTAGTGACATTGACCAGCTATCACTTTTTCAAGTATGAATTATCTCCAAGATTTTAATTTCTGAAGTTCATGTTTTTCAATTGCAGGATCTACTTCAAGAACTTCAACTTTGAGCATCTTGTCACCCTGCTGGATTTTTTGAATTACATCGAATCCTTCAATTGTGTGACCAAAGACGGTATGTCTACCATTTAGATGCTTTGTGTTATCCTCATTCAATACAATAAAAAACTGACTACCTCCAGTATCTCTTCCTGCATGGGCCATCGAGAAAGCACCGATTTTGTGTTTCTGTCTGTGTCCTCGTGTTTCGCAAGGAATTGCATAACCAGGACCTCCAGAACCTGTACCAGTAGGGTCTCCACCTTGAATGACAAATTCATCTACGACTCTATGAAAGGTCAATCCATCATAATAGCCACTCTGAGCAAGTGTGACGAAGTTTTTGACCGTGTTAATTGCATCATCATTCCAGAATTCAGCAAGAAGATCCCCACGGTTCGTTTGAATCTTAATCGTTGTTGGCATTTCTACACCTTACATATTGTTTTGCGAGAATCGCATTTCTGGTAGGAAATCAGTTTTGTACTTAGGCGTTTGGGAAGAGTCCTATTTGATAGTCCTGCCTATTGGCTTATTAGCAGATTCAAGAAGGAAAACAATGAATGATTGTCGAGAGAGAATATACCGAAGGCAGGACAACAATCCTCAGTGCAGATGTAGAGCATTATAGTGGAGGTAAGAAACAAATCACTGCAAGTCTACCTGTATTCTATAATCCACGAATGCGTCTGAATCGTGATGTTTCTGTGCTCTTTCTCTCAGCATATTTGCAGGATACAAAAATAGATACTATGTGCGAGCCATTAACAGGGTCGGGTATCAGAACACTTCGATATCTGAATGAATGCCCGGGTGATTTTACTGCAAAGATATTTGACGCCAATCCGAATGCAATAGAAACAGCATCAAGGAATATTGATAGGCTTGGTCTAAAACAGAGGGCACAAGTACTGAAGGGTGATGCCAAGTTTCTACTTATGGTTGAATCTCGTGAGAATAGGTTTGATTTTGTTGATTTGGACCCTTTTGGCACTCCAGCTCCATACCTTAATGCATCAATCCAGTCGCTGAACCCAGAAGAAGGATTACTCGCATTAACTGCGACTGACATGCCAGTACTCTGTGGGGCATATCCCAATGTTGCTATGCGTAGATATGGGGGATTTTCGATTCGAACTCCATTCACACATGAACTAGCTGTGAGATTACTTCAAGGCTTTGTATTTCGGGTTGCTGGATTGAATGACTGTTCGATTAGACCGTATGCAATATTGAGCACGGATCATTATGTGAGAACGTGGGTTAAGGTAAGTGCTGATAGAAAAGCATCAAACAGACAAGTTGAGTCGCTTGGAATCATTAGATACTGTCTTGGTTGTATGTGTTCTGAAACCATTCCACTGAGTATAAAATATAATGATAAGCCTTTCAAACACGTAAGAAAAGATTGCAGAGGACCTGTAAAGGAGGCAGGCCCTCTATGGACTGGAGACCTCTTCCAACAAAAAACAATAGAACAGGCACGAGTTCTGTTGAACAAGGAGGATGTAAGTATCTATCATAAAAGAGTGCCACGAATTCTTGAGGAGATGCATGAGGAACAACCTCTGATGCAATTTCCCTTTATTGATCTTCATGCACTCTGTGATTTGCACAATCTAACTCCTCCAAAAAATAGTCAGGTCATAGAATACCTCAAAGACATGGGTCATAAGGTATCCAGAACACACTTCAGACCAACAGCAATTAGAACTGATGCTCCAATCCAGGAAATCGTATTAGCGATATCGAACCTGATGAAAAGGTGAACACGAATGGCAAGAGGATCAGAAGGAGAACGGCGCAAGAAAGAACACTATTACAAAGCAGCTAAAAGAGCAGGGTATCGAAGTAGGTCTGCCTTCAAGATTAAACAGATGGTAAAAGACCAAGGACTTCTAAAGGGTGTAGATATCGTATTGGAGCTATGCAGCGCACCTGGAGGTTGGACCCAAGTTTTGCGTGAACTGAATAAAAACCTCAGAATTGTTGCAATTGACCTAGATGAAATGCAACCAATTCAAGGAATACATTTCATTCAAGGAAGTATCCTTGATGAAACAATAATCAAGAAAGCTAGTGAATTGATAGGCTGTTCCTTCGACTTGGTACTATCGGATTGCTCACCCAAAGTATCAGGACACTGGGAACTGGATGTTGTTAGGCAGCTTGAACTCGCTGAACGAACATTTGAGATAGGAGTACAGGTTCTTGGACCTAATGGAAAAGCACTAGCAAAAGTATTCCAAGGGACGGGATTCCAAGAATTCCTTCAATCAATACGAAGGCAATATAATAGTACAAAACTTATCAAACCGCCAGCATCGAGAAAATCCAGTGCAGAGATATATCTACTAGCTGCGGGGCCACGTAGAAGAGTAGAAGATTCTGAAGAGATTGATGAAGATTAGCGAATGTCTGCTCCCATCCATTCTTCAAGTTCTTTACAATACACCGGTGAATCAGGTTGTCGAACACCGCATTTACTAATTCTCAAACAATGGAAGCAAGGACAACCATTCATGTCTGATAGACCACTTGGCTCGCTATCATCAGTGATTGCTGCTTTCAATACATATTGTTCATTTTTGATTTCTTGTTTCTGCATTATCCGTCCCTCGGACAACAGAGTCGTTAGAGCTAACATGATCTGTTCTTTTTCAATGCCAAGTTTTTCAGCCAGTTCATCAATAAGAAGACCATCTTTACCTGCGGTTTTTAGTTCACTCAGTACCAGGGTATCGATATCGCTCATTGAAATGACCTTTGAATAGAAACATGGCAACATCAAACGAACTACACATGATGATATTTAATTATCGGAAGCTGCTAACCATTATCGGCAATTGTCGTATAAGAAAAAGCTTGAATGTACATAAGTGTTCATCGCTTTTTATATAGATATACCATCTGGCCAACTATTTTTTGAGGGTCAAAATCGCGCCGAGGGCGAATTGATACATATGGGTTGGCTACAGGTCCAAAGACATCAACGATAGTACCTATTTCCTGTGCCTGTTTATCCATAACTATGGACTCGCTCCCAGTAGGGGGCGTCTTATCAGTGCGAATTATTATTGAACCACGATTTGTTATGTGAAGGACTTTCCCTAATCGTCTCACCTAATCCACTCCCGATAGTTACCGTTTCTTCTTCTTCTTCTTGCTCTTTTTTGACTCCTGAGCAAGACGAGCGGATTCTCTTTGAGCAATAGCTCTTCTGACTCCTTTTGCGAGCATGAGCATGACTCTCTTCTTCTTATGACCTTCATCGTTTGCTACTGCAATATAGCCCCGTTTTTCACTCCAATAACGGGGATACTGTTTATCAGTCTCGGTTTCATATTCAAAGCCGGCAGATTCAGCAGCGTCTTCAAGGATACCAATTGTTACATCTGAAGCTGCAAGATTGCTTGGAATCTTACGACCCTGAGAGCGTGAGATATTTTTCTCAAAATATGCAGGCCAGAATATAAGCGTCCCATCTCGTTTTCTCATGTGATTTGCTTCCAAGTTATGCTGTTCAGACTCTGATTGTTACACTTTTTACCTTTCTCATGGGTCATGTTCCGTATACCATCAAATCTCTGTTCTTAATATAACAGAATTCCAACAAGATTCATATAGACAATTATTTCCCTCTCGAAAAACAATTAGTTGATACTAATGACACAATGTCAGTTGTGTATTGGGGTTGTTTCATCCAACACAATATGGAAGAATCAGCAAGATATTTTCTGTTCAAACTGTGCTACTGTTAAGCTTCTATCCTTAGAATGTCGAAGTATCTCTCGTGAAGCAGAAGAGGAATTAGTGAATATATCAAGGGAGATAGAGAAGCTTGTAGATAAAGGTCAGGGAGAAGAAACACTACATCTCATACGAAAAGAACTAACACTCCTTGACAAAATGGTAGTTCCTGAAATGGCATTTGGGGGTGTTAGTACTGGGATTTATTACTTCAATGAGGCTATGAAGAAGGCAAACCGTCTTGATAGTATCCAATTCTTTAAAGATCGTGTCTTTCTTAATGGGGGAATTACTTTTGTCAGTGTAGTACTATATCAGAAGAAGAATCTTGACCTTTAGAAATGGAAATATTTCATTGGGCATGTTCCAAGAAACATATGAGATAGTTACATAGAATCTTGAGAGAACGTCTTAAGAAGGGGATAGAAACCTTCAGTTGACTGAATATAGGTGAAGAACAAGTTGAAGCGAAAGAGTAAGGATGTGTACTTTGCAGAGATAGCAGATTTAGTATCGTCCAGAAGCACCTGCCTCAGGAATCAGGTTGGTGCAGTGATAGTGAAGGAATCTCAGATTCTTAGTACTGGGTATAATGGAGCCCCAAAGAAACTTCCTCACTGTTCAGAGGTTGGATGTCTTAGAGAGGCATTAGGAGTAAAGCCAGGAGAACGCCATGAACTCTGTCGAGGTCTACATGCAGAACAGAACGCTATTATCCAAGCAGCATATCATGGTATAAGTGTACGAGATGCAAAGATATACTGTACCACTAGACCGTGCAGTATTTGTACGAAGATGATAATCAATGCAGGAATTAAGGAGATTATCTATATCGAGGAGTATGATGATGATTTAGCTGCTCAATTATTAAAAGAATCAGACCTTATTATCAGACAGGTAGTGATTCCCCGTGTTTATGGGAGAAATGGTACCAACTCAAGGAAATAATTCATAGCTGGAAAGCTTAAAGAGTGACTTACTTCCAGATTCAGTCCCAGGTGTGAAAACCACATGGGTGAACTCTACAATCTAATCAGTATTCAGGACCTTGATAGACGTCAAATCGACCATATTCTAGATGTTGCAGTAAAAATGGAATCTGTGGCTGTCAAACGGAGCAAAGACCTCGATTCGAAAATTATGGCAACATTGTTCTTTGAACCTTCAACCCGTACACGATTATCTTTTGAGAGTGCCATGTTGCGTCTTGGAGGGAGTGTCTTAGGTTTTGCAGAAGAAGGTGTATCAAGTGCAGGTGCAAAAGGAGAAACTCTTGCTGATACGATTAGAACTGTGGAACGATATGCAGATATTATTGTCATGAGACACCCACTTGATGGATCAGCAAGAGTTGCTGCCGAGTTCTCAAGTATTCCAGTTATTAATGCAGGTAGTGGATCAGAAGAACACCCAACTCAAGCGTTACTTGATCTATATTCAATAAAGAAGATGAAAGGAAAGATAGATGGTCTAACAATCTCCCTCTGTGGGGACCTGAAGTACGGCAGGACTGTTCATTCTCTTGGAATGGGGTTATCCCATTATAGTGTGAAGATTAAGCTTGCAGCGCCACCTACATTAAGAATGAAACCTACAGTTGTTGAGGAGATGAAAAGAGCAGGAGTAGAAGTGATTCAAGTAGATGATATTAAAGAAGCAATACAGGAAGTTGATGTTGTATACATGACACGGATACAGAAAGAAAGATTTCCTGATATTCGTGAGTACGATAAGGTAAAGGGACAATTTAGAATTGGTATAGAAGAGGCAAATCTCTTGAGGGATGATGCAATCGTTCTACACCCACTTCCCAGAGTAGATGAGTTGAGTTCTGATGTTGACAACATGCCACAAGCAAGGTATTTTGATCAAGTCTATAATGGAGTCGTCTTGCGAATGGCCATCTTGAAGATGATACTTGGCTAAGATGGTTCAAGGCTATGCAGTTCTTTCGTGAGTAAATCTAAGGATGCAATCTTACTTACTGCAAGCGGTATTCGCATCTGTTCAGATAACTCCACCGCAAGACGGTCAACCTCACCAACACCATGTAGAATCACCAGAGCAGGTTTAAACTCCTGTGATTTTATCGCAATCATCGGAGCTCTACCGGTATTTACTTTGGTAAACAAAAGACATCGTTCTGTGGTAGCACCAAAGAGCTTTAGGAACTCGTCACTGTTTAGTTCCTTAACTGCACGTTCGACATCAACAAGCGTGTATCCATAGAGTTCCCTGTCAAGATACTTTTCCCCAGAAAGAATTGTACACTTTAACTGCTTACAGAATAATTTTGATGTGATAGGAGAAGTGAAATCACTCATTGCAATGACAATATTGAGATCTACGAGACTCACATCCATTAGTCGTACAAAAGCAGCACCAGTCTGCCCACCATTACGCTCATCGAGAGCAAGTAACGCCATGACAAACCGTCGTATAGTCGATGTTCCAGGAGATTTTCTTCTACCGGATTCGTAATCACTGATCACACTGGGACTGATATCCAGATAATCTGCAAGAACAATCTGAGGGAGCCTGAATCTCTCCCGCCACACACGCATAGAATGCCCGGGACTCTCTGATAGAGCAATCTCCCCTGCTATCCGTCTAGCTAGACGATCTCGAACTGAGGATTGATACGACATTACACGATGTTCGCATAGTATTGAACATAAGGATTTCGACTATTGACGAAGTGACCTCTAGAAATCAGTAGATTCCTTTCCTAAGATAATGATATTTAGAAAAGATTGGTGGGCCGGCCCGGATTCGAACCGGGGATCCCTTGGACTCTTGCGAGCTTGGGTAGCACCAAGCAGCGACCCAAACCAAGAATCATTTTTGGCAATCAGTCACGAGTGACAGACTGTAGCCAAGCTAGACCACCGACCCATGTTTTGATGTAGAACTTTTTCTGCAGTTATAAGAATAACGGACAGGATGCAAGAAATATATAGTGAACTATGAATATTCTTTCATTTTTGAGCCGCTCCTCTATGATAAGAGTCATAACATTTCTTGTGATACTTTCGAATGAACTAAGATGAGCATGCTCGGACCTGATGATTTCGATCTTAATGAAAAAGGAAGAAAGAAAAAACTGGCAAAAGACCTCTCTCCATCTGTTGAAAAGGAGATTGAGAAGTGGCTTGATAAGCTTGATACACCTCTGGCTTTTGAAAAAATTGCTGAGCTAGTAGGTACAGAAGAAGCAAAACGGCTTGTTGGAGAACGAATGAGACACGGACGTAGGCTTAAATCTGGTGACCCTTGGCTTAGAGAATGAAGATAGGAAGACTAGAAACTTGACAAACGAAACCAAAGATATGGCAACAGTTCTTGCATTTATCCGAACGATAGACGCAGAGAAAAGAACTCATCTTGCAGAACTACGGACAGGGATAGGTATTCTCACTATTCCTATGGCATTATTGACTATTCTAATTACAACATCGGATTACTATACAATCGAAACAGCCTTCGTGTTTTTCCTCGGGCTATCGATTGGAATAGTCATACTATTCTTTATTGGCGTATATCTTGTAGGTAGGGCTCTGAAGAATATTAAGAGAGATGATAGACTTCGAAGGTCGTTAAAGGATATGTCGTGCCTTCTAGACGAATATAATAACTGTAAGTAATTGATGTGGCTTTAAACAATAATCATATATTGAATAGGTTGAGCAAGTACTAGAGGGCAAAGCTGATTATTCTTACTATTCTGATACTTTCCACTCATGTGTTTCTGAGAATCATCCTTGAGTTGTATCACCGATCTGAGGATGGTGTAATTCTCCGTAAGAGTCGAATGCACAGAGTGATATTGTCTTGTATCACATTACCTCTAGGTAGCATATCTGAGCTGATTTGTCGTTATAATTGCTTTAATAATCCTGAAACCATGATTGTTTGTTTCCCATTGTTGTACTTTTTTGCATGGATAATGGTTTCAGTATTGGATATATTATATCAAATAATGAAGATTGCTGAGGATATGGTCATTTTAGAACAAAATACCCAGCAATAAAGAGAGATTGGAACTGTTGCGATAATTGATTACACTGTCTAGCCTTTATGCCATTCATTCTTTTCTATGACCTGTCTGAGCTGGTTTCTCGCAACTACAAAGATGGGAGCAAATAGGATTATCATTAGATAGTATCCAAATACGATAAGATTCACACAAACCGCAACACCAACAACAGTGATAATTTTCATTGCCCACGGTTTTTGAAACCATATTACTAGACTTGTACAAAACGAAACTACTCCAAAGACTATCATGGATGTTCCAACTAATAATTGAAAGTAGTCTGGGATTATTATTGAAAGATATCCAAGAATGGTGTTTAATGCTCCTGCAAGGATCATCAAGATCGTAGCGTTTCTTGTTCCTGATTGTTTCTTAAAATAATCCAAAAGTATTCCCTCGATTCCTATTCTTCATTACTTGTAGAACATATTAGATTTTGTGATGTGCGTTAAATGAAATACAAAAGCAAGTACGGGTGCCTAAAATACTACTGGAAATAGAAGAGATGGAGCCCCAGGCGAGATTTGAACTCGCGGCCTCCTCCTTACCACCTTCCCCAGTCTAACTTAAATGCAAGTCAATCACTGATACGTTGAGGCTCAATATATGGTATGTCAAATCTGTGGTAAGAGAAGTGGATTTTATCCAATCTGTAAAGAACACTACGAGATGTACAAGAGAGGAGAAGTCGGGAAGTGTTCAGAATGTAATATGTGGTATATCATAGCAGAAGGATGTCCGAATTGTGTCAATAAAGGACAATTGACAATCAATAAAGGAGAAATCAGACTAACAAGAGATATTCTTGAGAAATGGGGAAAGACGCTTTATGCAATTGGCATGACTGGACTGAAACATGGTCGCGAAGAATATGACGTTCAAAGATATCAGACCACCTTAGATGTGTCAGCAGAATTGAAAGAACTCTGGAGCAATTGGAATCTGACAAATTCATAAGTAATCGTAGTTGAAAAATGTAAGAAATATTGTAGGATTTTCATGTTCTTACCGAGCATAGTAGCTATCAATCTACCTTGTAATGAGCTTCTCATCTCTCATCGCTCGGACACACTCTTTCACTGCCGCATCTTTATCCTCATCACTGAGATTGAACTCATTAAGTAGATCTCTGACAATACTCTCAAAATACTCCCTGTTGATACGTCCAAGTTGTCTGATATCATGGAGGTGCTGAGTGACTGGAATCTTATGAGTATCAATCTCTGAGATCAGGACCACATAGAGAATTCTTCCACCTGTAGAGTCTTGCTCAATAGTTACACCATCAAACTCTACTGATGACTTGTCCTCCTTTACTCCATACATCTCGATTGAGTCCGTTATCACTTCCTGAATCGCTGCTGCCAACCTTCGATCTGTGACTATTCCCATCTCTTTCAGAAATCTCTTCATCTCTCGTTCCAGAAGCTCCTGCACTTCAGATCTGTTCATCAGTGCAACATCTCGCTTGAAGACTCTCTTCTCTCTGGTCTGTCGAGTGTCTCCCTCTCGCACGCCAATTGTGACACGCTCTGGTTCAATGATAATATACGGACTACATCTATCGGGGTTCTGTAGGTAGACTCCAGGAAGGTGTGGGTCGTATCTCCGACCTGTCACTTCAGCCATCATTGTGCGAAGATGCCAGGACTCCTTGATCTCTTCGATGCAGTCCTGTCTAATCAGTAGCTTGAAAGTATGAGTCACCCATCCTTGTTTCTCTTCTGACCAATAGACAAGCTCTTGTGATTCCAAGAGGGTA
>SDOA01000084.1 GCA_004524595.1 Candidatus Thorarchaeota archaeon
ATTCAGGCAAAACTTGGCGAATCTTCTCGAGGAAACGATATAGCTAAAGCTTTGTCAATGGTAGTTGCAGTCATTGTTCTTCTTCCAATGTATGGATTGATGTATTTTGCAAATGCGATGTCTGCTTTCTTGGGTATGGATGTCTTTCTCCTGTTTCCATTCACATGGGGGGCAGATATCATATCATGGAGTGTCATAATCTTCAATGGAGTAGGTCTACCTGCAACGCTATTTCTTAATATCTTAAAGTTTGACATCATTATAGATCTTATCCTCATGCTGTCTTTCACTGGATTGATAGTTCTCCTGGCATTCACCTCAGCAGATAGAATCTTCACTTTTGGCGCAGGACCACGTACTGAAAAGATCATCACAGTAGGTGAGGATAATTTCATCCTGAAGAGCATTCGAAGTATATCGCCAGGAGCCTTTGGGATCTTGGTAGTGAATTCAATTAAAGAGTTCACTCGAAAGATGCAAAATGTTTCACGATTGATTTATGGCGTTGTTCTGTCAGTATTATTGCCTGTTATTCTATCTTATAGCATACAGTCGATTCCTGAGGAAATGCCTCCTGAGGTTGAAGCACTCTTTTCAATGCTTATTATTGTCATGTTAGGAATGATGTTAGCAATGATTAGCGGAGTAACTTTTGGAGGAGTAGGATTTCTAGAGTCAAAAAGTCAACTCTGGATAATTAAATCAGCACCAAATGGAGTCTCTAAGTTTGGTAAAGCTAGAATTACTGAATCATTCATTCTAGCAATTCCAATAGCTCTAATACCTTCCATTTTTGTATCAATTGTCTTCAGATTCGATATTTTTACAGCTATAATTATGATAGTGTACACCTATTGGTTAACTTGTGGTGCTGTTCTTTTTAGTACAGGAATCACAGCAAACAATCCAGCCTACGAAGATCAAAAAAGTAGTGCTTTCTACATCAACACCTTTGTTTCGGTCTTTAGTATCACGTTCGTCATCCTGTTCTCATTTATCTTTGGAACTCAAATATTAATGACATTCAAAAGTCTTCCTCTGTTTATGATTGGAATGAGCACTCCTTTGGTAGTAATTGGAAGCATAATTTACATAATAGGTATCAAGAGAATGGCAAAAGCAGATGCAACCTAGGCATAATTCCAATATAAAAAAGTAGGCCACCTTACGTGGCCATTATCATTTTTTAAAATTCATTGTTCTTTAGTTAGAAGCACAGGTGCAGCCAGTGAATAGTCTGAATTACAGATATAACTCTCAGTCCATGCTGGCAAAGATGGTTCTTCACCTTGATTTAGCATTTCTTGCCAAGCTTCATCAGTAAGTCGGTCTTCAATTGGCCAAGTAAATTCATAGTAAGACATTACCGCACCTTGAGTAAGAACGACTGCCCCGTTTACATAGACAGCTGCAAGAATTACAAACGGTCTCCCCACACCTTCTTCAAGGACCTGACCTGTATTCACATCAGTATGTACATCAGCAATAACAGCCATGTCATCATCGGTATCAGATGTAATGTGTTCATCCGTTGGCATCTGAACAATCTGTTTCAAAGTAATTCCAATATTATCAATTAGCTTAAACTCATCTTCAGTTAGAGACTTTCCCTCTAGTTCTTTGATAGAAATTGTTTGTAGATCAAGTAATAGAGTCTTCAATTGTGATAATTTGCCATACATAAGAGAAGATAGAAGTTCTCTCGAGTCAAGACCTGAGAGCATCATCTGACATAAAGATGCAAGCCGAGCATATAATGCAGGTACTGGTTCAACATACCCTTTTGGTAGTGGATCTACGATGATTCCTATAGTTCTTACGGTATAGGATTGTTTTGCATACAAGATTGTATCATGTCGCAATTCAGCCCACGATGCCAAAGCTGTTGATAACTGTTTATCTACCCAGGCCTCACTCTGCATGAAGTATGGAAAATTATCTCCAGGATCCGACAGTAGGGGAAGGAGGGAGTATAACCAAAGATAGTATAGGTTACGTGTCCATTCACTAACAGTCATATTTTCTATTTGAGCCCACAACATCTCCATCTGAGAAATATAGTTCAGATAATGTTTCTGATCGTCAAGGAGTTCCCAAGCTCGTTCAGAACCAAATGCAGCCATTACATCCAATCCAAGAGGCATTAAGCGAGGGTTGTTTAATGTGCCAACATTTTTGTAAACGAGTTGTCCTAGTATGTAACTGTCAGGGATAAACCTCTGCCCCATGAAACGAAGTCCCATTGTCTGAGTCAGATTTAATATGTCTGGTAGGGGATGACCAAGAATCAGAGGTTTCCGCATAGTGAGTGCTGTGTCAATGAACTGTTCAAGTAATTGATCATTATCAAGATCGGTTATATTGATAATTGACCCATAGATTTCATCTACCAATTCTAGATACTCACCAGGCACTAGATCATCTGCTGCACCAACGAAGAAGACTGTTGGCTCATATATTGCATCCCAAACAACATATCCAGAGGGGGAACCAGATAGACCTACTACCGGTTCATTCAAAGCTAGAGACAGGAGGATTGCCTGAGCAGTATTGTCCATACCTAACTCATTAATCTCTGGAGGAGGTGAAGGTTGTAATCTGAACGAAACCCTACCATACCACATCATGGCTTTGAAGAAGTTACTGAGTCTTTCACTCCTTGTGTAATGTCCACGAGGAACAAACTGAGTGAAGTCCTCTTCATATTTCATGAACCAAGAGTCCGTCAGTGCTTCATGTGCCTCTATTAATTGAAGTACATTCGAAACCTCTAGTGTTACCTGAGCAGGGAATTCAGATGGAATGACTGTTTCATTGTCAATCAGTGATAATGCAACAGTGAAGAACATCACATTCCGGAGTGCAGCTTCTTTCCATCGTCCCTCTGGAGCATTCTGATATTGATCAAAGGAGTATTCTTGGAGAGACTCAGTAAGATTTCCAAGAAGATCCCAGAAAGAATAGACCTCCACCTCTCTGAGTACAAGATCATATAGAACATGATATGCATGAAGGACTGCATCAGATGTTATGAAACTTGGAAGGTCGTTCTCCTTATTATACTCAAGAATCTCATGAATCTGTTTGTATTCAGACTGGGGGATAACTGCAAATCCATTCAGGTAAATGGCGTCCTTGACACTGACAGGCAGAGAGGGAAACTGCCCGAGATTCGCAATATTGGATAATCCCGAATAGATTGAATATTGGGGTGCATTCAGGGTATACGGTTGCTCGTATGGCACAAAGTCCGCAAAATCACCTGCTACCGTATGATTTATTGTGAATACGGGAAGATTCGGACCTCCAGCAGGAACAATGGGTCGAAGGAAGGCTCCACCAAAGATGCCAATCGTTGTAACAAGACTCACAGCTAAAATCGTGGAGATAATTCCTCCAGCCATCATTTTTCGCTTAGTCGTGCTATCAATAGCCCTAACAATTACTGGAATCATAGTTATGTATTGGTAGCAGTCTTACTTAGTACTATGGAATAGAACAGTCTGTCCATGAAATAGAACACTGAAGAGGAAGTTTTTTCTCTTACTAAATACTGTTGAAGAAATAGATATGTTATCAAACGAATAGTCAGTTGTGTGAATTCTAATGGGAGAAGCACAAGACGAACCGGCAATGGACTCAGAGCTAAGAGGCAACACTCTACGAGTCTACTGGTATATGTTGAATGCAAACGAGCCAGTTGGAGTCAGAGAGGTTCAACGTGCCCTAGGAATGTCTAGTCCATCAGTAGCTAGTCATCACCTATCAAAGCTTGTTTCATTAGATCTTATCGAACAACAATCAGATAATACCTATCATATCAAACAAATTGTGAAAGTTGGAGTTCTTCGCAACTTTATCGAATTTCGCGGAAGGTTATTACCTCGCTATACATTTGTTGCTATGTTTTTTACATCCTATACATTTGCGTATCTTTTTCTATGTATAATTTCGCCACCAAATCTCTTTGACCGGTATATTGCCCTTGCAATTGGAATTCTCGGGGCACTTTTTGCATGGTGGGAGAGTATCAGATTATGGAAACTCAAGCTCTCCTAAATCTTTGATAGATCTTTAGGAATTTTGTCCCAATACTGAAACTAGCAATCAGTTCTTATCTTCGTCTTGAGGCATAAACAATGAACAAAGAATGTCATCGAAAAGAGAGATACAAATTCGTGCTCCTACTATCAAAGAAAAGGATGAGTTCTATAAAGTATACAAATCAGGACTTCCAGGAGTAGATGAGATTTCATCAAAAGATTTCGCTGAATGGTGGAAAAGGAGTTACGAGAAAGGAGATTTAGAGAAACTTTGGAGGGTAGCTGTTCATGGAGATGCTGTCATTGCTGTGATCATCAACTTGGTAAATGAACAACTCAACTGGGGATTTGTCTGGGAGCTAGCAGTTCATCCTGAATATAGAAACCAAGATATTGGTACAAAGCTCATTCTAGAATCTGAAAAATTATTACAGAGGTACCATCCAGAAATCATGGATCTAGCTATTGGCGTCAAAACAAATAATCTCAGGGCAATGGCATTATATGAAAAGCTCAATTATGGAATCAGGTTCCTTGAGCTTCGTCTGAGAGGTAAACGATGGTCATCTGAACAAAGAAGCGAACTCAGTGTGGAAGCAGCATCTTTGGATAGAATAAAAGATTTGATGAAGCTGGTTCCTCATGCATATTGGGGGATGCATAGCGAGGAAGTATGGAAGGAAATCATCAAACCTGAAGATAGAATGCTAGTTACAAAGATGAACAGACTTGTCGGATTTGTCAGGGTAACCAAACAAAAGAAAAAAACCTCATCTTCAGACATTCAATTCAATATTAAACCCGGTTATGGAATGCAAGTATTGAATTCTTGTATGGAACTCATTGATACTGACTATATTGAACTCTGGATCGAAAATAACCATCAGGATATTCTAGATACTTTATACAGCAGAGGTTTCAAACGGATAGAATCAGAATTTCTATTGAGAAAATCTCTTCCTAGATGAAGGGATTTAATTCTACCATTCAATAGATTTCTTAACATCCTTAGTCCAATATTCTCCCTGTATGATAACTGCTATTATGAATCTGCACCAATCTTAGTAAGAAAAAAAATTGAAAAAACGACCAACTATATTCCATGAAGTATTGTACCAGTTTTGCATCACGGGAATTGAAGTAAAATTCAGCATACCGATAACAAAAACGACTTCATCTAATAGAGGATGCTAATTCGTTAAATTCATGTAGGAATTTACTATGATGTTTTCAACTAAAGCGTGGAGTATAGTAGGATGAGTGTTGAATTGCCGGAAGCAGTGATTCTTGCTGAACAAATGACCAAAACCTTGCTCGATAAGAAGATAAAATCATGCGAAATGCAAGACTATGAGAGCCTTCAGAAGATAGGGTTCTTCAACAAGGACATCAGAGAGTTCGATCGATTAATCGGGTGCAAAGTCGCATCAATCCAACAAAGAGGTAATGTAATTCGTATTCAGATGAATAAAAAAATGAATCTGGTTTTATGTCCAGATTATGGAGCCAGTATTCTCTATCATGAATCTGAAGAAACATTACCAAAGAAACATCATCTCAAAGTTGCATTCAGTGATGAATCATTTCTAACTATTAGACAGACCGGAATGGGTCTTATCTATGCTGCAGCGGACAACGAAGTTGATAACCTCTATGTAGTGAAACGTGATTTTTCAGATATTCCATCTCCAGTAGGTGAACATGAATTTACTTTTGAAAGATTTGTAGAATTACTTGATAATAAGAACCAGAACATTAAGGCGGCTATTGTCGGAAAGACTGCCGTTATAGTAGGTCTAAGCAATGCTGCGTTCCAGGAGATAATTTTCAAAGCAGGGATCCATCCAAAACGGAACACATCAACTCTGAGTGATAGCGAGAAGAATGATGTGTTCGATGCAATGAAACAGATATTGAATGCACGTATCTGTTCAGGAGGGAAAGATAATTGGATAGATCTCTACGGTGATTCTGGTCGGTATACTCCAGTAATGGGTGCGAATATGAGAGGCAAGAATTGTCCCCAATGCGGAGCGGAAATTGAGAAAATTGCTCACGGTGGTGGACAAGTCTATTACTGCCCTCATTGTCAGAGATAATTTTAATCACTTCAGATGGTAATGATGTACATTGTAATTTATTGATGTAAAATTAAGATTTCCATTTCTTGATGAAAATACTTGAGGACATACCCTGAGTGAGGAATTCAAAGATTAAGCCAAACTGTTTAATTCTAGCACAGAATAACAATAAAGAAATAGCAATAAACATTCATGAGAAGCGTCGAAAATGGTAGATTTGGTGATTGGGGATCTCACCCCTATAGATCTTGGGATGGCAATAATAACAGGAGTAATAGTATCATTTGTACTTACTACTGCATACTATATGTCAGTTTCTGGCACTCCAAAATGGAAACCGCGAAAACTTGTCCACATATGCATGGGCTCTGTGGTCGGTCTTACTCTTGTAGGTTATTCCAATCTAAGTGGTCCAGCGTTCGCTCTTGGAATCTTTCTTTTCATTTTATTTTATGCATGGGCACACAAGAGTGAGCTCGTCTGGGACTTGCTTCTTGCAGGTAGTCGAGAGGGTGAGTCAAGGTCAACAACATTCCTTGCGGGATTTATGGGAATGGTATCATTCGGAGTTGTCTTTCTTGTCTTTTATTCAAGACCAGAAATCTTTGTGGCAGCTATTCTCGCTGTTGCTTGGGGTGATGGTGCAGGAGAAGCAATAGGGAGACCATATGGGGGTACTGTCTTTAAGCGAAGATATCGAAACAAATCAGTCGAGGGGAGTATTGCTGTCTTTCTCTTCACCACAATATCAATTGTAGTTTCTTTAGTTGCTTATTCGAAGGATACATGTATTCTCTGTTTCTTTCCACAAATTTTCTTGATAGCGACATTTGCGACCGCTGCAGAAATCTTGAGCATCGGATGGACTGATAACTTCTTTATCCCAATGGTCACTGCCATCTCTATGTGGTTACTACTGTTTCCAGGAATAATACTATTTCCAATGTAGTGAAAAGCAATTATCCCCAATCACTCATCCGTTCTATACCAGATTCACCAAGTTCACATACTAACTTCAACTCAGCCAGAATTCCAGACCAACCGATATCATAACCCAAAACAGCTTCTGGACTATGGAACCCATAATGATGAAGAGTTACAAGAGTATGATCATTTACATCTTCAAATCGGACATTAACAATCGTCTCTGGTTCATCACCGTGAACCCAACTGAACTCTAGCTCTTTGTCCGGTTCCATCTTTTTGAATACGACTGGACCTTGGCCCTCGCTCCACCAAGTGTAAATGCCAGCGTATTGCCTATCTACCTTCGGATGATCGGCTCGAATAAAATGCTTGAGTTTCTCAGGATTAGTCCAAACATCAAATGGAAGCGAAGGTGGAGTCTTACAAACAACACTAAGTCGTACATCCATCGGATCATAACGAGTGATGCGAAGGGGATGATAATTCGAATAATTAAATCGAAGAGCTGGACCTCCAAGCTCAACTGCTGATTTGAAATTAGCAAGGAGGAGATTCCAGTGTTCTGGCAGATGATAATTTCTTGCAGATACAGGGACTGCACCATGGTTGACCTGAATCATCGTACCAGGGCCAATTGGATTGAAACGGATCACCAAGAGTGTATCAACACCCATAATACGCCAGCTAAGGAGGAGAACCTTATTTTCCTTGACTTCCTTAATCTCCCAATAATTAGCTATCTCTGGAGTCGTAGGAGCATGTAGACCAAGAAACCTAATAGAACCACCTACGCGAATATCTGCACTGATTTCATCACCTAACCACAACAGCATCATGATAGGGTCAAGAAAATCATTCCAGACCTCATCTAATGGTTTAGAGATGCGAATTCGTAGATGAATTACTGGAAGAACATCTTCTTTAGGTTCTGCCATTCAATCCTCCTCGTAGTTCTTCATAATGCGTATACCCTTATCTTTCTGATGGTACTGAATATTTTAAAATGAGGAGGGCGAAGAGTGGGTTGTATGACCCACTCTTCCATTCCGTAAGTCTTACAAATCAGCTTGGCAGTTCTGACATTTGCCAATTCCTTGTTCTGTCTTCGCACCACAATAAGGGCATATCACAAGAACTTTGACGACTTCACGTTCCTTTGTTGTTCCAGCTGAGGTAACATATGTTGTTGTTCCTATTCGGACAAATGTGTTTCCTGACATTTTCCCACTCAATTGATGTTTTCCAATGGCATCATATATGATATTGGTAACAGTTGACTCTTCAATTCCAGTTATTCTACTTATCTCAGAAATGGTAATGCTATCATACGCACTTGCAACGCCAATTATCCTTGAACGCATGCTCTTACCTCCCTGTAAACAGAAACATGGCCAAAGAACGAACACCAATATAATAAAGATAGATCCACCTAATGAAACCATTCCTCCAATTTCACCTGCAAATATACCACTTATACCAATAATACTCCCAAATATCATTATGATACCCAAGTAACTAGCCTGTTTAGATTCTGCTGAATCCTTTGAAAAGAGAGCAGTTAGGAGGAAGAGTATACCAAATATTAGAACAACTGGTCCCATTACAAAATACATTTCTTCATACTCATCATTAATGTAAGTACCCAAGAATGCCATGATTGCTCCTGCAATAATTACAACAAATGAACTAATGAGAAAGAGTTTCTTAGTAATCGTAGCTGACATGAAATTCATTCAAAACATTGGACTAATTTAAATTTCCTATTCTATCGCTTTTGACATCGATTAGGTAGCCAATTAAAATGTAAATAGCATCATGAAAACTATAATATCTAAGGATGCACCATACAAAAGGTAGATAGAGTAAATCTGAGCGAGAGGTGGAGAGCAATTGAAGATTCGGGTCCTAGTAGTAGATGATGATGAGGACCTCCTTTTTTTGGCTGAAAAATTCCTGACCAGAGAAAATGACAAATTCGAACTAGTTTCAGCCAATACAGACCAAGAAGCGTTGCAGATTCTTGAAGAGGAAAACTTTGATGCTATCGTTTGTGACCATTATCTTGGACCTCATAGCATGACTGGGCTTGACCTCTTAGAATGGGTTCGGGATAGTCATCCCAATATTCCATTCATCATCTTCACAGGACGAAGTCAGGAATCTGTCGCAATAAGGGCATTAAATCTTGGAGCGGATTTCTACCTAAAGAAAGGCTCACAAGATATCAAAGACTTGTTCTCTCAAATTGCACTTAGAATTAAGACGGAAGTAGAATCCCGCCGAACGGAAGAAGCTCTTGAAACAGCATATAATGAACTTGAGAGGAGAGTAAAAGAACGAACAGCAGAACTTGAAGAAATAAATAGGCAGCTACTTCATGAAATAAGTGAACGCCAAAAGGTAGAAGATGCTCTCAGACTTCAACGAGATCTTGGAAACACTCTCTGTAAGACACATAATCTAATCGAAGCGCTTGATCACATTCTCAAAGCCTCTGTTCATCTTGAAGGTGTTGATTGTGGAGGAATATATCTGGCAGATACCAACACTGGAAATTTCGATTTGCCTTCAAGCACTGGAATCTCTGCCCATTTCCTCAAAGCGTTCTCAGGTAGGAGAGGTGCTGAGTCAATCAAAGAACCAAAGTATCTCAGTACTTCAGATATAGTAACTTCAAAAAATATCGAAAAGGAATATAGAGATTTGACTTCTGTTGCCATAATACCAGTTCTATTCGATGGAGTCCCTAAAGCAATTCTAGCTTTGGGTTCACACTCTTATGATGAAATCCCAATTCGAGATAGACATACACTTGAAGCTATTGCTACACAGATTGGAGCATACATGACAAGATTAGAAGTAGAAAATACAATAATGAGTCAAAAGAAATCTCTACAATAATCATATATGCTTAGAAAAAATCAGAAAAATGGGAACAAGACATTGTACGCCACTAGTCCATTTCAGACATAGGAGTAACCGGAATGAGTGAACAACACGGATTAATCAAGGGGCCAATGTTAAGATTATTTGAGAGAATTGCCCGTTGGATTGGTTTATCTCCAAATGCAGGTCCAGTTCTCGCCGCGCTATTCATTGAACATTATAATTCAGGAGAAAGACTGTGTTCAGATGACATCTGCCAAGTGACAGGATACTCAAGAGCAAATGCAGGATTGATAATTTCGCAATTAGAAGCTCTTGGGATTATTGACGGTCAGAGAGACTACGACCAAACAGGAAGAGGACGAAAGCGAGTTCTATATACAGTAAATGGAACCTTTGCCACAATCTTTGATATTGGAATCATAAGTATTCAAGATCGACTCAATGCTATGCTTAAAGACCTTGAAGCAATAGACCATCTTGATTCTGGACCAAAAGATTCGTTCGCAAGAATGATGAAAGAAATAAGGAAATCAATTGAAAACTGGAAAGAGGAATTAAGCATCGAGTCCAAAGATATTTCGTTAAAAAGATAAACGATATCAGAAAAAAGGTTTGTCTTATCTACTTGATTATCATAGATAAGTTCACTCAGGAAAAACGGTCTCGTGTATTACTGAAATATTTCATTGGATACATCGCATTAAAGAAGAATAATCAATGTTGAATTACCTATAGTATCTTCTAAACAATGAGGCCGCATAGATGATACCAACAAATCATGATTGCAAGAGTATGGATATCGCATCATTAGAAGAGTTATTCAAACACACGGTCTTAATCGAATCACTCAATGAAGGTTTTGGAGTAGTTGATGAGAACAATATCCTAACATATGTCAACAAAAGATTTGGTGAATTACTCGAATATACCCCTCAGGAGATGATTGGTCAACCTATTGGCAGGTTTCTAGATGAGAAAAATCAGAAGATACAACTTGAGCAGTTTGAAAAGAGAAGACAAAAAAACACATCAAAATATGAGCTTGAGTGGATATCAAAATCAAGGCGAGTCATTTCGACGTTGATATCTGGTGTTCCAATTGTCAGTAAAGAAGGAAACCACAAGGGTTCTTTTGCAGTCATAACTGATCTTTCAGCTTTCAAAGCTGCAGAGAAGAAGTATCGGATGCTGGCCGAACAATCTTTACAGGGATTGACTGTAATTCAAAATGAGAAATATGTCTATGTAAATCCGGCATTTGGAGAGATTGTAGGATATAGTGTAGATGAGATTATTTCTATGTCTCCACAAGAGGCATGGGATCTGGTTCATCCCGAGGATAAGAAATATTTACTCAGTATTGCAGAGCATAGAAAGGCAGGTAAGTCAGTACCTATGCCTTATGAATATCGCTTCATTCGAAGAGATGGAACAATTCGATGGGTGGAAGCCTTCTCAGGTACAATCGAATATGAGGGAGCGTATGCTGTACAAGTTCTAATTATTGATATTACAGAAACAAAAGAATTCGAAGAAAACTTGAAAAAATCTGAAGTAAAATACAGAAGTTTAGCTGAGCAGTCACCTCAAGGAATTACGATTCTTACGAGGGATAAGTTTCTGTATTATAATCCTGCATTCAAGAATATTGTTGGCTATTCTGATGAAGAATTATCAAAAATGACTGCAAGCGACGTATGGGACCTCGTTCATCCGGAGGATAGAGATGAATTGACCATTCGAATGAGAGATAAAATTGCTAGAAGACCAATCACGCCTAGATATGAATACCGATTTGTGAGGAAGAATGGCGAGGTCAGATGGGTTGAGAGCTTCTCGAGTCAAGTTGATTATGAAAATGAGTCTGCAGTTCAGACAGTAATAGTCGACATTACGGATAGACGCCAATCAGAAAGACAGCTGCAGTCTGTAAAAGACCGTGCACTTCTATATCTGGATCTTATGGGACATGACCTTGCACAACAGCTTCAAGTAATTCTAAACAGTGCAGCACTCATGAGAAGTGCTATGAATGAGTCGCGTCAGGATATGTTCTATGGAGTGATTATAGATGCTGTTAAGAGGTGTTCCAGAATCATAGAGGAAGCTAAATCAACAGAACAATTACTCTCAGGTGATTTGGTTGAGAGGTCATTCAAAGATGCCCTCAGGACATGCATTGCTGCGATGGCAACATCTCCAAACGTCACGTTTGAAACAAATATCACAGAGGAGTCTACTATTATTCAGGCAGATGAATACCTTGAGCTTCTTATTTCTAATATTTTGATGAATGCAGTGGAACATAATTCAAAAGAACATTGCAGAGTATGGATTGAACTGGAGGTATTGGCAACCGATTATGTTCTATCAATTAGTGATGATGGCCCGGGTATACAGGACATAACCAAGGCGGGTCTCTTTGACATGTCTAGAAGATTCGGTGGCTTAGGTCTTCACACATCAAATCATTTAGCTGAAAAATATGGTGGCAGAATTGAGTTACATGATCGGATTCCAGATAATCATACTCAGGGATTGAGGGTTAAGATATTTCTTCCAAAGATTTTGAAAACTTAGCAATGCTTGCTTCATTTTTTACCAATAATAATGTCATTGAATGGAATAGAAATCACAAAAGAAGTCTGCAAGCTAGATTCAAGTGATATCTCCCATCCATGTGCGTCTACAATTCTCTTTACTATTCTTAATCCCAGACCACCTCCTTCTTTAGTGGAGAATGTATTATTGAAGAGAAGGGATTGGTATTCTTTTGGGATTCGTGACCCATCATTTGTTATCCTAATGCGAACCTCATTATCACCTGTTGTGGATGATATTCGAATAATTTTGGCTTTTCCATGCTCGTGAGCATTTAAGAGTAGATTCTGAATTACTTGCGATATTTTTGCTTTATCGCAGTTTATCACAGGCAGATTCTGATATTCAACCCTCACGTGTTTTGGTAAGACCATTGGTATAACGTCACCAATAATCTCTGTGAGATCGATTGGATGCTTATCACCAATTACTGTGCCTGAATCAGCAAGAGCGATTGAACGCTTTAGTATTGATTCAATTTTCTCAGCGATATCAGCTATTTCTTTGACATATTGAGAATCTAATTCGTTCTCTAAAAGACCGGTAAGATTCACTATTGCATGAATATTAGATCGCAAATCATGAGCCATAGTGTTGGCAAATCTGCTGAGTTCTTCCTTTTGCAGAATGAGCTGCTCTTCAATTTTTTTCCTCTCAGTGACATCTCGAAAGATGCCAAGCTGGTAATCTTCACCACTTAGCTGTATTCTTGAGCTTGAAATATCAGTGTATATGATACTTCCATCTTTTCGAATAATTGGGAAATCCTCCCCAGCAAGCGTTCTATAATCATTTGATTTTGTGAATGCATTCTTAACGAGTTCAATATATCTAGGAGGATGAAGATCATCAAGAGAAAGAGAGAGAATCTCATCCTTCGAATACCCAGTCAGTTTACAAAAACTAGAATTAGCAGAATACATCTTACGGGTTCCACGGTGGACAAGTATAATTCCTTCAAGTGCATTCTCAAATACAAGTTGATAGAGTCCTTCAGATTCCATTCTGGCCGTCTTTTCTCGAATGTGTCCAACAGAACTCCTTACTATATGGATTAATTCGGCAAATTGGCTTTTTGGATCTCCACCCTTTATGACATAGTAACTAGCTCCGAGATTAAGCGCTCTGATAGCAATCTCTTCACGACCTCTTCCGGTAAATATAATGAAGGGAATGTTTGCATCATGTTTTCTAACGATTTCTAGGAATTCGAGCCCATCCATGTGCGGCATTAGATAATCACAAATTATGGCATCAAAGTCAGAGAGTGTAAAAGTCTCAAGAGCTTCAATTGCTGATACTGCTGTTGTAATATTGAAATCTGTGGCCTCTCTTTTTATGAATTCACTACTGATTTTAAGAAATGGTTCATCGTCATCGACAAACAGGACTTTTATTGGCATTAAGCTTCCTCAACGGTGAAGAGATAATTTGAGGGACAAAATATACCTGATTTGAAGCTTCCCCTAGAGTACAATTACCTCAATATCATCATCGCTCTTAGCACCAAATCCGATTTCAACAGCCCGTTTTATCTGGGGTATTTCCCACACATCCATATTCAACTTATTTTTAGCATTACAGCATTGAATTGTCCGAACACCTTCAATATCGATTGCGACCATATCACCACTTGCGAGTATGGTGTTTGGAAATGAGCACATTCCGGATGCAGGTCCACCTGTGATGAAACATGTTCGTGCATCCATCACAATCAGGTCAGGATTGAAGTAAGAAGCGAGGTCAGCAATCTTGGGTTCGAGATTTCTCATATGCAATCGTAATCGTTCTCTGTGCTTTAACCAGCCTACAAAGAGCTTCATACTTCCAGTATATCCAGCCAGAAAATGCGTCTTCAAACAAGGAGCGAGAACGGTCTTACCTCTTTCTAAAAGGGGGCGTCCAATAGAACCACTTCTCAGATATTTTCCTCTTGGAAAATCCACCTTAATCCAGTCATGTTCATCAAGGAAGATAAGCTCCGCGTCTAGAGCATCTGCAATTGCTGTCAGACCTATTGTTTCAGCGACTCTTCGTGTGGATAGTCGTAGAGTCGAACTATCGATTATTTTTAGTTTCGTAGCTCCTGCTTCAAGGATTAACTCACCGAGTAGTCTTATGAATTCTGGATCACTTGATGCAGGATAAGGATCAGCTGTATTGAGATTTGGTTTGATTGTAACAGTATCACCATCATGAATGACCTTATCAAAACCGCCAATAAGAGATACAGCATTTCCAATAGAATTCTTAAGGTCATTAGTGACAGATACTTTACTTACAAGATATCTCCCATTTCTCATGTAAGGTGTTTCATTCATTGCAAGAAGACAACATTATTATTTCATGAAATACCTTGTTATTTGTGAATTTTATTTTGTGAACAACAAATATCAATAAGGCTCAATAGTATATCTATAGTGATGAAATATAATTGAGGATAGATGTATTGACTAAAGACAAAGGAATATCATTTGGAATACTAATTCCAATTATTGTACTTGTTATTGTAATGTTATCAAGTGGTGAAAGATGGTTAATGATTCCAATTACAATCTTATTCATCATCTTCGTTGGAGATGCTTATCAGAATATGAAAATTCGTATGAAACGAGAACAGGTTGATTATTGGAAAGCGCCAGATTCTGTGACAAATCCTTCTGGTCTAAAACCAGAATCTAAATTTATCGATAGAAAACCTATCTATGACCAACAAAAGCAGAAAGAACAAGGAGTGAATTGTGGTACACTCATTCCAATCATTATTGTAGGATGGTTGTTACTTATTTCGAGATCATGGATTTTTATGATACCTCTTCTCTGTCTATTATCATCATTGATTGACAACCTAACTAAGAGTGGTAGAAGAACTTCTAGAATTAAGGAAGAGATGCGTAGAGATACTGTGCGAACAGTTTCGGATCTATCGAGTCGAACTGGTCTATCCGAAGAGAAAGTAAGAGAGAGTATTGTATCTGAGAAAAGAAGTGGATCATCAGATGTCTGGTTTGACCCATCATCAGGTCAGATAACTGATAATCCAATAAGGGTAGTTGAACCAATTAGAGAATCATCAATTGGATGTGTTTACTGTGGTTTCGCCCTCAAAGCAGAAGATAGATTCTGTCCTTTCTGTGGAGCGCCAATCAAAGCTTCCAGTTAACCACTCAATAATACAGATTTCTTCGGTATCAAAAATCCGACTCTCTCACGGTAATCTAGATATGGCTGCCCAAAACGGATTATTAAGTCCTTTTCTTCAGCAACGCACATTATGTAAAAGATTGGAATCCAAATGAATGAATAGAACACTAAGAAAGGGGAGTTAAGCCAAAGAGCAATTGGAAACCATAAGATAGATTCACCTATTGCCTGAGGATGACGTACTTTTTCGTAAATGCCTGTGTAAAGACCATGCTCCTTCTTTGGAGCAAGTGCCTCCTCACCAGCATCCTTTATGCCAAAATACATGATGTACATACTTGGTGCAATGATAATCAATCCAGCAGAAATCGATATACCCCAATGCCAGGGAAGTATCAAAGGTAGACCTAATGGCAAAGGATAGAAAACATAGATAACGTAATTGATTACAGTCACTCCTTCAAAACAACCTGCGATAATCCGGTAAGTCTTACATTTCGGATATGCAGACTCTCCGATTCTTCTTTCAAGCTGTGCAGGACTTACGCTTCTAACGTAGAAATAAAGAAACAGGATTGTTGATACAATAAGGCTTGTGAAATTTAACCTCTCAATCATTTTGACCATCGTGCAAGAATCAATGGCTGATATTACTATTAACGTCCTGAAAAATCTCTTGATTAGAAGTCGCATTAAAGCACAAGTTAATATTATATTAATTATAGTTAATATCATGCTTCAAGAACTTGAGAGAGAAATTGTAAAAGTTGTGGAACAAGTTGTACCTAGTGTCGTAAGCGTTTCAACCACTAGACTCGCAAGAACACAGCTATCAATGGTTGTTCCAGTTCAGGGACAGGGCTCTGGTGTGATTCTATCAGATACTGGCTACATTGTAAGTAATGCACATGTGATTGAAGGAGCACGCGATGTAGAAGTAACACTTCATGATGGACAGACATACAAGGCAGTAGTTGTTGGTGAATCAAAAACGAAGGACCTTGCAATCCTAAAAATTGAAGCTCTGGGATTAGTTCCTATTGAAAGAGGAGACTCGAGCAGTCTTCAAGTAGGGCAATTTGCTATTGCAATAGGAAATCCATTAGGTCTTGGATCATCTGTCACTTTTGGGATGGTGAGTGCGTTAGATAGGACAATACAGAGCCAGAGGTCGTTCCTTGAAGGTCTCATCCAGACATCCGCTCAAATCAATCCAGGAAATAGTGGGGGAGCCCTTGTAGACTTGAATGGCAGACTAATTGGTGTTCCGACAGCTATGATACAATGGAGTCAAGGCATTGGTTTTGCTATCGCTGTAGATACATTAAAGGCGGTCTTCGACGAGCTTGTTGAAACAGGTACTGTGAGGACTCCTTGGATGGGCATCGTTGGAATCACTCTGAATCGTGGATTAGCAACTCACTACAGATTGGTTATTGATAAAGGAGCAATGATTCTTGAAGTTCCAAAGGGTCCATCACGTAGTGCAGGATTGCAACCTGGAGATGTCATTGTAGCAATCAACGAGATCGATATTACAAGCATGGAGGACCTAAGAAGGATGATTATTGGTTCTAAGGTCGGAGATAAACTACGAATTAGATTCTATCGCAGGAGAGAGGTCTTCGAAACCTACGTTGAATTGACATCATCACCATAGGAGATTAGAATCCCATGACAACTAAGACAATTCCAATCATTGTGAGAGCGATACCTAAGACAGCTACACGTGTAAGTTTCTCTTTCAGAATGAATATGGATACAGGTATTGCAAAGAGAGGAGCAGTAGAAGATAGAACGGACATAATTGCTGCACCAACGATAGCAACAGCCCAAACAAAGAGCAGCGAACCGATAGCCATTCCAAAAAATCCTGCGACTACAACTCTGACTATTGCTCTCCGTGTTGGTACTTTCATTCCATTGAAACTAGCAAGAGCAACCATTGGAACAAAAGCAATAGAACCAAATAATACACGAACAAAGCTGCCACTGATTGGGTCAACTCCCTCTATTCCGACCTGTAGGAGAGTTGTTCCTACTGCATAAAGGACTGCAGTCATTACTGCACCAGCTATACCCCAAAGATCGAGTCTCCGATTATTGCCATCCTGTGAGGACAAATCACCTGTTTCTTGATGCCTATTCTGTTCATTTGATATGAGAATGACTCCAATGACTGCAACAATCGCACCAAAAAGTCTCGAAAGAATTGGTGGCTCCCCCAGAAAGAA
>SDOA01000085.1 GCA_004524595.1 Candidatus Thorarchaeota archaeon
CACTCTCTAATGATTCGGATCTCTATATGGAATGTTTAGGTGAAGACGATCCTATCACGAGGTGTTCCGGTGAAAATAGAATCTGGAAGATTAGAGGATCTCCTACTGAAGCCGCCTTGATAGTAGCTTTAGAAAAAGCAGGCTTACACAAATATGTTCTAGATGAGGTTTGGCCACGTATCTCTGAGATTCCATTCACTAGCGATAGAAAATATATGGCGACACTTCATCGACCAAGTGAATCAGTCCAGAGAGGTCATCCAACATTTGGAAGCCATGATTCTAACCTCCTTGTAGTAAAAGGTGCTCCAGAGAAAATCGAACAATTCCTGAAAGAATCATCAGGTACTGAAGATATTGTAAATGAATATGCTTCTCAAGGTTTGCGCGTTTTAGCTTGTGCTATAAAACGTCTTCCCAAAGACCACCAACAGATTGTAGAGAGCAACCTATCCGATATGGATTTCATAGGTCTCTGTGGTATCAACGATCCTCCCCGTTCAGGCGTTTCTGATTATATCAAGAAATGTGAAAGAGCTGGAATCGATGTCATAATGATAACTGGTGACAATGAATTTACTGCTCAAGCCATCGGAAAAGAAATCGGATTGTTCAAACCAGAAGTTGGGGACAGAAGTCTTTCAGGGAGGGATATCGATGCGTTAGATGATGATGGACTTCAAGAAGTTCTTGAACAAAGAACAAAGATTCTGGCCAGAACCAGCCCGATCCACAAACTCAGAATTGTTAAGGCACTCCAGAGTTCAGGCAAAATAGTCAGTATGACTGGAGATGGAGTGAATGATTCCCCAGCGCTTCGTCAAGCAAATGTGGGCATAGCAATGGGTATAACAGGAACAGATATCGCAAAGGAAGCATCAGACATTGTACTCCAAGAAGAAAAATTTGAGTCAGTAGTGGATGGCATTGATGAAGGAAGGCATATTCTGAACACTTTCCGGAGGGTTGTGCTCTTTCTAACCTCAACAAACTTTGCTGAAAGCTTTGTTATTTTGACAACACTACTTATCTTCGCCAATCCAGTATTGCTGTTGCCTTTACAAATTCTCTGGGTGAATCTTGTCACTGATGGAATGTTAGATATTGCTATATCACTTGAGCCTAAGGAACAGGGATTGTTGGACCAACCGCCGTCTTCATTGAAAGAAAGAGTGCTCTCGAAGCAAACCCTCACGCGAGCATTGTTCTATGGAACTCTAATGGCAATCATTGTCATGACTGTGTACTTCATCTACCTAGGCCAAGGGACAAAACTTCGAACAATGATATTTGTTACACTGATAATTTCACAGTGGTTCAGTGCACAGAATTGCAGGTCACCAACTAAATCAGTTTTTGAAATGGGTGTCTTCAAGAATAGAGTGATATGGATTGTCTATATCATCGATGTTATTCTTGTAGGAATTCTCTTCTTACTACCACCATTATCAGCACTATTTCAATTAGTACCAGTTTCACCTTTGGAATGGATTGTTGTGTTTATGCTTTCTTCGATGGTCTTCATTTTTGAAGAGATTCGAAAGAGAATTGCACACAGACTAAAAGACTGATGATTTTCAATGCAATACAATGTCATGTAATACCTGAGAATATGTTGATGGTTTTCATCTGCATTGATCAGCCAATTCAGTCCGTCTAATAATCAATCGCACGAGTCCATTTACAATGAATGAGATTACTAGAAAAATAAGCAACAGTGTTACACCAACGTTTGGGAAGATGAATACATAGGCAGCTAGATTCAGAGTCAAAATTCCTGCAAGGATTTGTAACATTTGAATCCATTGTGGGATGTTACCAATGAGAAAACCCAGCATAAGTCTTGATAGACCCACAAGTATCATCCCAGCAGCTGGAAAAAGAATGAGAAGCTCAGGGGGAGATGAAGAGAGTATGAAATCCATAAGAGAGAGAATTATCGTAAAGATACCAGAGATTATCATGAAGATTCGTGCATGAGTGTTCGAATGCATGATGTAAACGCCCCAGACTACCCACGCAATCCCGGTTATGAGAAGACCTATTGAAAGAATTTCAAGAGCATAAGTGAAATTAAAAGCTGATTCAAGTACTGCTACCAAAGCTACACTGATTACTATGACACCTGTTGCATCGTCGAGCAATCTAACCCAATTGGGATAACTGGAGCCGCTCATAGCAATGGAGTTCTAAGAGTGTGAATTATCTCTTTCGGTTATAACAAAGGAATTTCGAGGTTATTTCAGCGACATTATGCTACAATTGGACCTTCTTGTAGCTGTCTGGAATTCGTAACCCGGTTTTTCCTGTGAAGACATCCCTGAGAAGCTCGATATGTTCATCAAGATCTTTCAATAATTTATCCCGAGCACTTCCCTCAATATTGGGTTCAACCATCCAAATTGTGAGATAGTTACTCACCACACCTATCTCGATAGCACCTTCTTCGAAGTCTCTGAAAATCGTGAGCTTCACCAAAAACTCTGATTCATACATATTTAGAATGTCGCGTATACTAATCATTATGAGATCAAGAAAACCAACAAGATCCTCAAGTTCCGGAGATTCCGAGATATCACCACGCATGGTTTCCGTAAGAGTCTGAATGGTTGACGCAGTGTGCCTGAGATTCTCGTACATATGCATTAATTTTGTAAATTCCCTGATCGAGGTCTCTAATGCAGGTACGAGCCGATCGTATAAATTGACGAGCAGAATGCCTTTAGAATTCTCTCTGATATTTTGAAAACCCTCAAGTTTACCAAGTGGACCATCAAGATGTTCTATCTGCATGATTGTATTTGTCACAGCCTGTATTGCCTTCGCTGATTTCCGCTGAATATTTGCCCACTTTTCAACGAACGTATCGAGACCCTCACGGAGATCATCGAGAGATTCCAAATACTGTGTCAAATCGCAGTTCTACTCCAACAGTCTTCTTATTTTCAGAACATATAAGAGATTCTGCGGGGGCACAAATCAAAGAATTATCATATTTGTTTATCAAATATCTAAAGCATTGAGGAGGATTTTGTATTAATTCTTAAATGAGTAAGCTTACATCGCTCTTCATGATCAGGTTAGTTTGAGTAGGTCAGACCTAGTAATGATTCCACGAATGCGACCTTGACTGTGGACTAATATTGCTTGGTAAGTGTCAAAAAGCGGGGTGATGACTTCAATCTTCGTGGTCTCATCAATAATTGGTATGCCCTCAGGACTCATTACAGCTTGGACAGACAGTTCTTTCATATTATGCTGAAGATTTCTAATGATATCACGTTCAGTGACCATGCCTATCATCTGAGTTCCACGAAGAACAGGGACTTGAGAATAGTTGTACTTCTGCATTAATTCTACAGCCTGTGATGCAGAATCTCTTGCATCGACGGTGATTGGGTCAGGAGTCATGATATCTGCACAAGTCTTGTTGCTACGAATTGTAAGTACTTCTATGATTTTGTTAGCCACTGATAGTTTAGGATCGAGAGATCCACCTTCCAATCGTGCAATATATGATTGAGTGACCCCGACTTCTATTGCTATTTCCGATTGGGTCATTCCTGCATCTTGGCGTAATTTTCTAAGATTTTCTGGCAGTATCATCAAGATGCAAATTAATGACAAGGATATAAATGTATTCCTAATAGTAATTTATTTTACTTTTGTATTACTCTAAGGAATTACTAATGAAAAGTTTTTTATGGTGCAATTTTCGCGCCAAGTGAATAGATAAGGTGATTATTTTGAATCTAAGAGTAACAAGTGGAATCGGTCCTTCAGTCGATAAATTGGAAGTAGAAATTGTTGAAAGAAAAGGAAAGGGACATCCGGACACCCTTTGCGATAAGGCTGCAGAAGAACTCTCAGTACGATTGAGTCAGTACTATATGGAAATCTTTGACCAAGTCCAGCATCACAATGTGGACAAGGTCCTTCTTGTGGGTGGTCAATCTAATGCCAGATTCGGTGGTGGCGATGTCATTGAGCCGATTTACATTCTCATGAGTGGTCGTGCGGTGGATGTGGTAGATAAAGACTATACCCGTCAGGTACCTGTGGGGAAGTTCGCTGTTGAACACACAAGAGAGTGGTTGAGCAAAGACCTTCCGCATCTTGATGTCAATTCTGATGTTATCATCGATTACAAGATACGTGCAGGTAGTACGGATTTAGTTGGCAACTTTGATCTTGAGAGAGGAGTGCCACGTGCTAACGACACAAGTTTTGGTGTTGGGTATGCTCCATTATCACCTACTGAATTGATTACCCTCGAATCCGAGCAACTATTGAACAGTGAGAAGATAAAGAAGAAGTGGCCTCAGATTGGAGAAGACATCAAAATCATGGGAACACGAATCGACGATAAGATTCACGTTCAAGTAGCTGCCGCCATTATATCATCTGAAACAAAGGACAAGAGCGAATACGCAAATGTAATGGAAGGCATCCGAGATGTTATTTCAGACCTAGCTGTCAAGATTACAGATATGGAAACAGAGGTCAGCGTCAATACTGCAGATAGCCCTAAAGACAATCTCTTTTATCTCACAGTCACAGGAACATCTGCAGAACATGGTGATGATGGTCAAGTTGGTAGAGGAAACCGTGCAAATGGATTAATTACACCATATAGGCCAATGACACTTGAAGCTGCTGCTGGAAAGAATCCTGTGTCTCATGTTGGTAAAACATACAATGTAGCGGCTAGAGAAATAGTCGAACGAGTCTACAAGGAACATCCCGATTTATCACAGGTCTATTGCTATCTTGTGAGCCAGATTGGTGCACCCATTACTGAACCAAAGGCAGTGAATGTCGAGATTTTTGGCGAGTGTGACCTCGACAAAGTAAAAGACTCTGTGGAGTCCATCACCGAAGAAGTAATTGGAAAGCTACCACGTGTTTGGGAAGGGTTTGTTAAAAGACAATACCAACTCTGGTAGTTAAAGGAATGTAACGCGTAGGGTCATCTAGAATGACTCTACAGCGTTCTCTTTTAATTATCAATTCCCAAGGATTTTAGAAAAGCATCACTATTTGATTCGCGACCAAGAAAATCACGAACCATGTCATCTGGATCTCGACTTCCTCCAGGTGCAAGTATTTTCGTTCTATATTCATACCCTGTCTTGCTATCCATAAATCCGTTCTCTTCAAATTTTGTGAAGATGTCTTCTGCATACACTTGTGACCAAAGATATCCATAATATCCAGCCTCGTAACCGCCCATGAAATGAGCCATTGAGGCTTCAGGAAATGTATCTTTAGGATGGGGGAAGAGGGTAATATCAGTGAAGTGTTTAATCCATTCGCTTGTAATATCCTCAATGACTTCTGTATGATAACGAATATCAATCAATGAGAAAAATACCTGCCTAAGTTGCAGAAGTCCAATATCCTGTAATTTGCCAGCTATCATCTTCTTCAATAATTCAGAGGGCAATTTATTATCTGGATCCTCGTAATGTCCAGAGAGGAGGGCAAGTACCTCTTCTTTCCATGCCCAATTCTGGAACATCATTGATGGAGTTTCAATAAAGTCAGGAAGGACACCACCAAGTCCGAAGCTTGAGTAACTTGCACTATTTGAAATGACGTGCATCAAATGCCCAAATTCATGAAAGAACGTCTCAACCTCTGAATGAGTTAAAAGAGAGGGTTGATTATTAGTAGGTCTTTGGAAATTAGCAACCATTGATGTTATAGGAAGGAGCACGCTTCCATCTTTAACACGACGGTTAAGAAAATCGAAGACTGCATAGTGCTTAAATTTTCCTTCTCTTGGAAAGAGATCCAAGTAGAATATTCCTTTTATCTGTCCAGTAGCTCTATCGATAACTTTGAATTCCCGAACCTCCTCATGCCAGATATTTGGACTCTTGGACTCTACGAATTCAAGGTCAAGGACTTTCTGATAGACTTCTAAGACTCCATTAACCACTCGGTCCATGGGAAAATATTTCTTGATTTCGTTTTGGTCCACAGAATATTTCTCCTTCATGAGAATTTCGTGATAATAGAACAAGTCCCAAAGCTCAAGTTTAACAGAATCAACAGGACCAACTAGATCTTTGGCTTTCAATTCTCTTAGGACTTCGAATTCTCTCCTTGCCAGAGGGGTTAATCTTTCTTTGAGGTCGTTCATAAAATCAAGAACTCGTTGCGATGTTTTTGCCATCTTTATGCTTATTTCATAATCAGCAAAATTCTGGAATCCTGCAAGTTTAGCAAGTCTATCTCTTAAAGCAAGTGTATCAGACATGCGTTCGCTATTTTCTTTGCCACCGCGTTGGTAATATGCAATTGTTATCTTTCGTCTCGTTTCAGGATTTTTTGCGTATGTTCTAATCGGGATATAAACAGGATAATCTAGTGTGACTTGATAATAGTCTCCTTCCTTTTTTAAACCCTCATAGATTTCAGGAGGGACTCCTTCAAGTTCTTCTCTTGTAAAGGGTATAGTTGTTGTGATCTCATTGAGAACACGATTATATTCAGACTCGAGGACAGTGATGTTATTAGAGATCTCAAGGAACTCCTTTCGTTCGTCTTCATTTAGTGCAGCGCCTTGATGAATAAAGGAGTCCAAAGTACGTTTTAGTAGCATCTTTGCTTCAATATGGAAATTGCTATCATCAGGGTCAAGAAGTTTCAAGACATCGTAGATAGATTTCCTTCCCCAAATCTCATTCCTGAATTTCTCATATTCTTTCTCAACATCATCACAGACATCTCGCTGTTTCTTGTCAGATGATACATACTTCATGAAAGTAAATGGGTTGACAATCTCAGCAAGCGTACCCAATATTTCTTCAAAATCAAGAAGAGTTTCTAAACCCTCATGACCCACGGGTGTTTTAGCAATCTCATCCATTTTTTTCCTTGCGTCTGCAATTGCATCATCAGCAATATTACGAATCTTATCAGGTTCGATTTCCCAATCGATTTTTCGGATTACCCCTTCGTACGACATAATGTTCTGAAGAAAAATATCGATATTTAAAAGCGCCCTTACAGGCGATTGCACAATTTTCTACTACATTGTGAATAAGTTTGGACAAAAGACTATCCTGTAACATGTTTTTTAAGGACTCAAGTATAGATTCCAATTAGGTCAACTCTAGTTATGATACTATGCAGTTGAAAAATACTTCAGGAGAAATAATAGCATGGGTAAAGTAACAGACCCAATTGCCAAACGAATCAGAAAGAAGGCAGCCAAGGATATCAAAGGAGGCATCTTTGGTAAGATCACTCATTACATTCCAGGATGGCATGGGTATCAAGAGAAGAACGAAAGACGCGCCGCGGACAAGGTCCTCCGTGAGTTCTTAGCAGACCAGCTACGTCTTGTAAAGCAAGACTTGGAGAAGTTGCAGATGATGGTCGTTGACTATAATCTCAGCAAAACATGGGAGACCTTCGACAGGATGCTAAATCTGACTGATAAGATTGAGAGTGCTATCCGCTATGCAGATTATGGGTATGCTGCGTGGGGTAGCAAGGAAAAAATCAATGAGAAAGAACTTGACCAGATGTACGAGTTTGATGCAGTTCTCATTGAGGATATTGGCGAGATTAATGATGTAGTTGAAGAATTCCAAGGCCAAATGAACCAAGGTAAGTTTGATGATTCTTGGAATTATACCTACAGAATGTGGACCATCATGCAGCGTCTTGAGGAGAAATGGGCTCAGAGAGAAGGCTACATGAAGGGTTACCAAGACTAATCTACTTTAACTATTCCGGAGCGTATGCTCCGGATTCTACTTCTTTTACAAATATGAAAGCTGTATGAAGGATTAGTTGCGTCTATACCTTGTGTTCAACGCCAAGGTCATGAAGAGCTCTGTGAAGAAGAGAGATGTTCAATAGGCGGTTACAAGAAACACAGATGAATGAATCTGGACCCACCCATTCCAAACCTGCCTGGAAATCAATACGAGTTCCACAAGATGGACAACTAATTTTACGGCTACATGGAGATGCAAGGAATCTCTGAGTTATAGATTGAAAACGAGTTTGAGAATATAAATCAGAAGATAGAAGAGTATTCTTCTCAATTACATATGTCTTATCCTTCAGATCTTTCATGACTTATTAACCCAGATAGTTGTTATGTATGAAGAACTATAAGACTGTGCAATACGAATACTTGAAAGAAACAAGACTACCATCAGGAATGAAATAAAGATGAAAACAAAGAGAGAGGAAAAGGAGGTTGAACTCCTTTTCCTAAATGGATAGATTATTGCTCGAACTTCTTTGCAATCTTACCCATTCCATAGATGAATAAGATGATTAATAGAATAGCTCCGAGGTTGGAGTTACCAAAAGCCCAGAGACCTGCAAAGAAATCAATAGATGCAGATGTTCCGAGGACGTAACCCCAAGGACTTGTCAGTGCATAGGCAGTTCCGTTGTAGAGAATTCCAAGAAGGAATATCAACACCATCAACATGTAGAAAATCTTAGCAAGGTCTCCAAAGTAGCCACCAATCTTTTCGCCCAGTTTCATCTTGAAGATATTGAAGAGACCGTATATCATAAGACATACAGCAAAAGCGATCATAAGCGCTCCACCCATGTAGATGAATTGTGGCATGATGTGATTAGCACTACCAGGACCTATCATGGCGTCGATGTTAAAATCAGCGTAGAAATAAATAGCTAGGATTAGAAGTAGACCCTTCAGGAAATGGAAGATATTCTTCATGAAATCCCAATTGCCCATTTTGTTCTCAAGGAAAGGTCCAATAAAGAAGAGCACACCAACAATGAGGACCAATACTGCGGCGATAGCTTCGTAGGTAATGGTTCCAAGCGGTACTACTAGCCAAATCACTGAATTAATTATTATAGCAAGGCCTAAACAGAACCATGCCATGTTTTCTTTCCCAATTGCATAATACATTGGAAATAGAAGACCGATTACTAATGTAAAGTAATAGACCCAGAGCCACATAGGTTGTGCTAACATTGCTGCGGACAGATATGTCCAAGGCATGTAAATCAAATAGAATAATGCCAAAGCAATGGCAGACATATACTGGACTATAGTCTTTACGCCATATTCTTCACTCATTTTCTTTTTCTCCTTAGGCCAAATGGCCCACGCAATTGACCAGATATGTGTCAAAGAGGTATAAATGAATGTTGTTTTTGCGATGTTGTATTCGACAAATGTCGAATACACTCTAATGACTTCAGTCATTTTGGCGCGTTTTGAGAGAGCAAGTGCGTGATCCAAGTCCACTCAGCTTGTGAGGTTCAAATGTTTTTTTTTTGCCATTGATAAGAAGTTGTCAAATTAGTTGGTTAGAACCAACAGAAAGAAAAAAGTGTGAGTTATATAGTGCTTTGCTGCAAAAATTTTAGGTGCACACGAGTGTATCAGCGATATTCAACTGATAAACCCGGAGATCATGATCTCTTGATGACCTCACCCGGAAATCGTTTTTTGAATGAAGCAAAATTTATGACCGGGTTACTCATGCAAGATGCAACCAATCAACTTGATAGAATTGAAATTCTCAATCAACAGAGAAATATGCAAGAAGCATTAGACTCCATTTGGCACGGGGTAGAGGAAGGTTCCATTCGAGTGCGCTCAATCGCGGTTCTCCGTGCAGCTCAAAAAGTTTCTTGCCCCGACATTGAGAACCGTCTTAAAAGTCCAAACATTGACCACGCTCGACTCATCAAGGACTTGCGTCTGCTTATCAATACATTCGAATATATCATTAGACCTGAACACGCGTGATACCAGAGGGAAAGACTCATTCATTCATTTTACATCATATTTACTTGATAGAAATGAAGATCACGATGCTGGGAACTGGTACATCATATCCCGATCCTGAGAGAGTGCAATCTGGAATTCTCATTGAACTCGAAAACGATAGAATGTTATTTGATATTGGAGCTGGTACCTATTATCGAATGAATCAACTAGGCTTTGATTTGAGAACAATAACCTCGATTTTCATCACACATTTTCATATTGACCATTGTTCTGATTTTCTAATGTTCTGTCAGAGTCTTTGGTTATCGGGTAGTGACCGGAAGCTTGATGTCTATGGACCGCCATTTATTGAAACATGGTTCAAAGGGATTTTCGACATAACCTATACATATGCTCGTGATCGTCTGATTCTTACACCAAATATCCTCGTTGAAAATACTACTATTCAAGTTGAAGATGTGATGATATCAAATGTACCCACAATTCATGGTACAATGGACACACGAGCTTTAAGACTTGAAGTTGATGGAAAAGTATTGGTCTACTCATCTGATACAGCACCATGTAAGGATGTCATCAACTTAGCAAGAGGAGCTGATGTTCTCATTCACGAATGCAATTGGTTGGATGGGCTCCATCCAGAGGGCGTACATACTACACCAAGTCAATTAACTGATATTCTTGAAGAGACCCAACCTGGTAAAGTCATCTTGACACATGTTTCGCCAGAGGTAGTTCAAAATAGTAAAAAAGTAGTAGATATCGTAAAAAGAAGATGTGATGCAGAAGTGCTCTTTGGAAGAGATCTGATGACAATATCTTTTTAGAAAAAGTCTTTTCTAGGACCCCACATCCGTTTGATATTTGCCATTCCAAAAACACCACCCATGATGAAGAGCGGGGTCCAAGATGTAAGGTCGACAAAATCTGGAAAAATGAGTGGTGAGAGGCTCTGTGTTAATGCAATCCCATTAATGACAAGTAGCAGAAAGAAGAACATCGAGTAACCTAGATTAACCACAGCGGCTTGTTTTGCGAATTTATAATCGTATCTTCGAATGACATAGATAGTGTCACGAACAAGACGAACGACAAAAAAGAGCATGAAAGTGATGACTCCAATGAATCCTCGTTCTAAATAGTAAATGACATAGGTTATTACAACAATAATTGTATAAAAGAGATAGTTGACTAATGGATTAAATGGTCGTGGTGTCGGTCTTTGACCCTTTTTCTTGCCCTCTTCTGAAGATTCTTGGTCTTCTTCGCTCAATATACACTCACGCAACTTGTTTAATCGTTCATTAATAATTGACTACTTGTAAGCAATTAGTATTGATTCTTTCTTTTTGTGTACGCAGCAGTTGATAACTGTAGCTTAATAGGACCTAAATGGAAAAATAGTCCGACTTGGTGGTCAGAATCAACCATGTGAATGTTTAAAACATCTAACAACTCTATCCATCTTAGAGCTCGATACAAAATTTACCGAGTCGATGTAATATGGCAGATGCAATTGAATGGACTAATGCCAGTCCTGATCACATAGTCTGGAGATACCCAGACAACCGAATTAGTTGGGGTTCGCAACTTATCGTAATGGAGAACCAAGCAGCCATCTTCTATAGAGATGGTCAGGCTTTGGATACATTCCTTGCGGGTAGGCACAAATTAACCACTAGTAGCATGCCAGGTCTTGTTGGATGGTTACAGAAGAAGATTAAAGGTGATGTCTTTGAAGCCACCTGTATCTTTATATCTAGGTCCCAGTTCCAAGGCAAATATGGTGGGAGAGGACAAACAAGTGACCTTGCTCCACTCATGTTTCATGGTAACTTCTGGTTCAGAGTCAAAGAACCAAAGATCTTCGTAATGGAAGTGGTATCTAACCAGAACGCTTTCTCAACACCAAAAGTCAATGATTTCCTCCGCTCATTCATGAACGAGAGAATCATCGACGAATTCGCACATTACGACCTACAGGCTGTCTTCACACGCCTTGACGAGACCTCATTGAAGGTCAAGACACAGGTCAGAATGAATTTTGAGAGAATCGGTCTGGAACTTGTAGATCTGAAGTTTGAAGGAATTGACACGACTGAGAAGTATAGAGAACGACTCTTCTGGCTCAGAACAGGTGGCGTAAGTGGTGCGCAGGTCATGGGCTCAGAGACCGTAGTGTCCTCAGCTGAAGCATTGGGTAAGAGCCCTGGTGCTGGCTTCGGTGCAGGTATGGGCTTTATGGCAGGTGCAGCAGGTATGATGGGCGCTGGTGGACAACAACAAGGTGGAGCCGCGCCAGCAGGTGCAAAGTTCTGTCCGAACTGTGGAACAGCCCTCCAAGGGGCGAAGTTTTGTCCTAACTGTGGTACAAAAGCAGGATAATTAAGTAAGATTGGTTGGGTAGTTATGCCCAACCAGTTCTTGTTTTTTTTTAAGAGTTATTTTTTATAACTTGATAATTTCGTAAACTATCATTTTGATAGAAAGGCATGATGATTCACTAGATTCAATAGATAAACCAGAAATTAAAGGTTACAAAATGATATAGCGTCCTTCTATTTTTCAGTAGATAGTATAGAGTATAAAAAGGTTCGAAATAAGGCTACTATCATGGGTAAGAATACGAATCAAGAAGCATCCGAATAATTCGTTGGAAATTCTGAATTTTCTTTCACCCGTGGTGATACAACCAGATCGACTAATACGTCTTAATCTCACTGCGACTCATCCAAATCCAGAAAAAACATGGGCTCAGGATTAATTCCATCCTGAGCCATAATATATTCGTATACCTTTATGGACGACGCTTCAACAAGATTATGACAATGATGATCACAACAACACCTGCAGCTCCACCAATTACGATTATCATCATAAAGTCAGGTGGAATCTCGGTTGTCGTGGTTGTCGTTGTGGTCGTAGTTGTGGTGGTGGTAGTTGTAGTAGTAGTAGTTGTTGTTGTGGTGGTTGTAGAGATCACAGTTACGATTACAGTATCACTAGCCCAAGCACCGCTTTCATCATAGAATACAATAGTGAAGTTGTAGGTACCAGCATCTAGTAGACCAAAAGTGAAAGTGATTGGAACAGCAATCGACCAATCGTCAGACTCTTGCTGCACGCCATTGCGTAGAACTTCGTATGTATCTGCAAGATTTCCTGATGCTACCCATGTAATCTCGTTATCATCAGTTGTGTCCAAGATTTCAAAGTCTGCAGGGCTATTCGTTATTGGAGCTCTATCTGATGCTGGAAGCATGTTGGTATCAACTATATACAGATGTAAGTCTTCATCATTCTGCCACATTTCGACCAACATACCTGTACACTGCAAGTGCGTCATGCTCACACCCCCGAAGCCTTCGGATAATAGAACAGCGTAACCATTCCAAATGTCATATCCTGTTACGTTCACAAGCATATTCCACATAGAGAGTGGAACCGTATCTCCAATATTTGCAACTGGACGGACATAGGAATCCAGATGGGTTGAATATGGAGTAACCTCAGGTGCTGAAAAGCCGGGAACAAACATATAACACATTTGTGTCCACCCTACTGGGCCGTAAATAATGTAGGAATTTAGAACATTCACAATGACCCAATCAGTACCATCCATGAGGACTACACTATTTTGCTCTATATGATAGTGCATCAATAGTCTGACCTCGAACTCAGACAGCCAGCTGTCGAAACTTATGTTATAGAACTGATACATGTTCTGCGATGTGATGGTTAAATTGTACTGGATGAAATCCCCGGGTTTTGGCTGGAATATCGGAATTACATTCACAGACTCAACAAGGACCGAATCGCTAGCTGTTGCTCCGCCAGCCCATTGGCCAACTAAGGTAATGTTGTTTGTGCCATTCAAGAAGATAGGAACTATTAATTCCCAAACTGGTGTTAAAGTAGGATTTGAAACAATCAATTCGTCATTTACATAGATATCGAGGGATTCGAGTAAGCTTGGTTCAAGGGGGTCATATGCAACAAAGACCTGTCCTCCTTCCACAACTTGGCTAGCAGTTGGTTCTAGAATAGTGAGACCAACACTGGGCACAATAACAGTCACCCAGACCATATCTGAGTTTATGTTCATGTAGGAGTCCCGCACAACGACAGTGACATTGAAGACACCTATACTATCAGCATAGAACTCATATGATATAGATTCTCCTGTCCACTCTCCACCATCCATCCACATATCATCGACAAGTACCCAATACCAATCAGGAAATGGATCATAGGGATGCCATGTGATTATTTCTGTGCCGCCAATGGACATCTCGATATCCTCAGGATGATCCAAAATTGGACCTGTTGTATCCTGCACAAAGACCCAGACAGTATCATATGACCATTCACCGTTTATATCCCATAGCACTAGTGTGAAGTTATAGAGACCAATATCAAATCCATCAAGGTCAACAACAATTGGTTCTCCAATCAACCAGTTAATAGGCGATACTGGTGAGCCGTCTTGATAAACAGTGTAATAATCTGCATTGTTTCCAGAAACAAGCCATTCCAGTGTATTGCCTGTTGTTGCATACTCAATAGAGAAGTCCTCAGGACTTGATGTCACCGGAGCTCTATCAATTGGAGGAAGAAGGTTGCTTACGACCTCACCTTTCACAAAGCCCATTTGGTCAAACGCGACTACCAAGCCTGTACATTGAAGCACTACTACAGTCATGTAAGGAATTCCAGACACTAGAAAGCTGATATTATACGAATCGTATCCATTCCACTCGTCTGAGGCGTTAAACATAAGCACCTGGTTCCAGTCCATCAGAACTCCAGCCGGGCCAGCTTCAAGCGCTAATGGTGAATTGTCATCCAAGTATGTTGAGAAGGGTGCTATTTCTGGCGTAAGAGTACTAGGAACAACGAAAAAGTGTCTATATAACCAACTATACTCTAGTGGTACTCCAGGCCAACCGTCAGAGATGTATCCATTGAGAACATTGACCAAGATCCAAGTTTCCATATATTCACTCGGTACGCCTCCATAGGTTATGTTCACAATCATGGTGCAGTTAATCTCGAATTCAGATTTCCAATCAGTGAAGAGGAACCGCATATCCTGTATCATAGACATGTCAGTGCTAGCTACGGTAAAATTAAAGTAGTCTCCATATGACGGTAATATTCTAGGGATGACATAGTACGATTCAATTGCAACGCTAGCATTTGCTACTACACCACCATTCCAATGTCCCATCAGAGTAATTGTGTTTGACCCATTCTGGAACACTGGAACAAACAGATGAAGGTCAAACTCACTCTGAAGATCGAAAAGACGGGTTATCCAGATATCGTTCACAAAGACTGTAAGATTCTGAAGGTTGGTTCTATCTGTTGCAGTGTAGTTAACGTAGACAAGCCCACCCTGTATAAGCTGTTCAGAAATGGGACTTATAATGGTTAGAAATACGACAGTTATTGTTCTCTCATGCCTATTGTTAGTGACCAGCGATTCCCCGGAAACCGGGGTAACGTACGCTGTCACATTAACAGCACTAATTGAAGGGATAAATATTGAGCTTGGTAGCTGAACCCACTCACCGGAATCAAGAGAATCAACGTAAAGAAAGTCCTCTAGAACTCCATTCATCCATAGTTCTAAGGTTAAACCTGTTTCAGTCGAGCTCCCATGATTAATAAGATACGCATAGACATCAACACTCTGTCCCTGTCCAGACAAAGTGGGTGCATCTAAGATGACACCTATATCATGTTGGTCAAGAGTTAGCCAGTTTGTGATTATGTTCTCTAAGAAAATGTAGTTATCCGATTGGTAAATGTTGATGCAGAGGGTCTCATGCAAAGATAGTATCTTCGATGAACCTAACTCAACAATTGCAGCATGAAGATGTGTCTCATCAAAAGACCAAATGAACTCTCTGGCTGGAAATTCTGTTTGAAGGGAATATAAGTCACTATAGTGTTGGAGCTGGGTTACACCTTCCATTAAGGGGTGATTAGATTCGAAGTGAGTTGTATTGCCACCCTCTCCATAAGACATCTCTACAGCATTTATACCGAAGCTTGCCATAACTGAATCCAAACCCTGAGAGAATCCCCAATTCCATGCCACAATCATAACTCCCCCTCCATTAATGTAATCCGTTAGTGCAATCATGTCCTCGTTTGGCCATATCGATCCTCCAGAACCGATGAAGATTGCATCATAGCAGTTGAGGAGACTTATAGTAGGAGCGACATAGATAGTATCGTGAATATAACCTAGGTTATTATAGAGGTCCTGTACATCCCAGAGACTACTTTCACTGTGTGTGCCAATGAAGCCAACTGCTGGTATTGTTCTATTATACCAGACAGTTACAAAGTCCCAATTGAAGTTGCCAACAGCGTCATATGCTACAACGGTAATATTATACCATTGCTCATTTGGGATTACAACATATGTCTCGGACTTCCATCCATCTACAGTTTTGAGAGAAGAGCCATCAATAAGTATCTCAAAGTAGGATATGTAGGAAGTGGGATCATAAGCACTCCAGTTAACCTTTGCATCATAAAAATCCGAAAGATCCTGTGGATGATCTATTGATATAATTGGTGTATCAGTGTCTACTAGTAATTGCATAGCAACAGTATAATTGAGCGAACCTGTTTGCATGTAAACTTCAATAATTCGGAAACCATTACTGAGACTAGCCAGTAACATGTAATCTAATGTAGTATTATCATAAAATGAAAAATCAACATAGATGTAGTACATATCGATAGATACATTGGAATGCCCTATCCACGTAAGTGTATAGTCCGTTGAGCTAGTAATATCGGCTGATGTGATGAAAATCCATCGTTCAGGAGGTGTAAAACGCAGGGATATGTCATCAACAGGAAATGAACTGAAGGTGTGATCTACATAGTTACTGTAAATCGCCCCGTGGTTAATGCCCACACTATATGGTAGACCATATTCATTCTGAACTAAATCATAGTTGAAATCAATCGTTCCATTATCATAGAATATTACTTGAAAGCTACCAATTAGAGTATCTGGGTTGTAATCGGAATAAACATTATTGTACTCAATCACTACACGATTTGGAGAAGTCAAGGTGTAGTTATAAACGCCAGGATTACCATTATAAGCTGTAATTGGTGTGGCAAAGGGTGCAACAGCATACCACGAATCCTCAGAGCTGCTGCCAATTCCAACCCATGCTGATGAAGGATTAGTGTTATAGAAGGACATCCATCCATGTCTAGATATATATACTGTTGAAAAAGTTTCCCCGTAAAATGGGAAATTAAAAGGCAGATCAAGCCAAGTCGTATCTTCTATGCTCATATCATTCCAAGTTCCACTTGTTGCGTCTAGCCATGAATAGCTAATTTCATTCTTCTCATAGAGATAGTCACCACTTGTTGGATCAATCTCACCTAATTGAAACGCTTGGTCATCCATTCGGATATCCTTCATCTCCTTAGATTCAGGATTATCCCTTTTATTATCTTCAATATGCATTTTATACTCAGTATCATCAATATTATCTGAATCTTTGTCTAATGCTATCGAAGAGGGCTCATGATTTTTGAGGACAGCAGGAAGGCTGCAAAGAAAATTCCCCAAAATGAACGCTAAGAGGAAAACTACAAGAACCCTATAGGTTTTTTTCTTCTTCTTCATAAATGTCCCTCCCGAGATTATTACGCAGGTAGGAGCTGCAAATGCTTCCCTAATCATTTGCGATGTCTTATATTAGTGCAATGAACTATAAATCTATTGAATGATTAATTATTTCGTTTAATTATTATTAATAATATTGTTATATTAAATGGTTATTTACTTTAATCATTGTAATTAAACTATCAGTTTAATCTGTTCGATTCTAATTATCCCTAATTGACATATTTAGCGGAGGCCGAACCCAGTTTACGAGCCATGAATGATAGAATCACAAACAAAACGAGTCCTATCAGTATTGTAATCCCTAGAGCCAAAGACAATCCATAGAGAAGATATCCAAGGGTTAGAAATAAGCCTGTGAAAAGCTGTGACATTATTGTTGCCCAATTTGCTGGTGCTAATTTTTCGCTCTCATCATAGTGAC
>SDOA01000011.1 GCA_004524595.1 Candidatus Thorarchaeota archaeon
ATACCACATGTTCAGATACAGTGAGGTGCTTGTGAAAATAATTACACACAGGCTAAATAACGCTAGTATCAATCCTACTGGTTTTGAAGTTCTTGCTTTGACAATCTGCCCTATCCAACAAGAAATAAGTGCAAAGATAATCAGAAGCCCAGGATCTATTAGAAATGTCATAGATGATCCGGTCCGATTACAACATCAATACTACCATCATAAGGATGGTTATCACGAATGATGCTACTGCGCAATTAACACAGAGACCCCTCTCAATCTCCTTCTTATCTTGCTGGCTAATTTGCGATTCAACAATCTCATCAGTTTCCTTCTCATCATTTGCCATAGTGTAACCTCATTGATAGGATAAACATTGGCTGATTTAAACGTACGTTTTCTGATTACCTGATGAGTTTCTCCATCTCGATCTCGTCTCGAATTGGAATGCCGTATTTCCCTACAAATGGAAGTTGCGGTTTAATCTTACGTGTTTCTTCTATTGCATATCTGTGCACAAATGCAATTTCAAACCCTCGTTTTTGATAGAATCTGATAGCGTCGATATTATCATTGGTTGTGATTAGCCATATTCTTCTACATTTCTTTTCTCTAGCAATTCTCTCTATCTCATCTAATAATGACGACCCAATCCCTTTCCCCTTTTCAATAGCATTCATTGTCACTATTTCCAATTCATCATCTTTGATACCGTATGTAAGTAATCCTAGTCGTTTTTCATCATCCTCTGCAATTAATCCTGGTAGTAAGTCTGCTTCATAACTTGTACCACGGGTTACTATAATATTTGATGCCCAGTTATCCAGTAGTACTTCAGTTATCCAATCTCTGTCTTCAGGAGTTGATTTTCGAACTTTGATCTTCAATCGACTAACCACCAGAGCATTTTAATTGGTTCTATGTTATGCTTCTTTTGGTCTAGATATCTTGAACACTCCAAATGATTTATGTCGATTTATGTACTTAAGTAGGTGCGGAGCCATCAGGAGGATAAGCCTATCTACAACTATGCTGAAACAACCATTCGCCATGCTAGCCTTTCTGAAGTTGATGTCATTAAGGAAATCATTACTGAAGCATATCAACCAATACATAAACAACTTTCTAGAATGCCAGCTGCTCTCAAAGAGGGTCTTGATAAGATAGCTCGACACATCCAGATGGGAGATCAGTATGTTGCACTTGTTGGCGATGCAGTAGTTGGGACAATGAGAGTCCGAATTACTGGTCGTGTAGGTGTCATAGCTCGTGTCGCAGTTCGACAGAGCTATAGAGGTCGTAGAATTGGTAGTATGCTCATCGAATACGCAGAAAACCTGATCGCACACATGAATGCTACTGTTGTTGAAGTTGAAGTATACGGTGCTATTGATGAACAGCTTGCATTCTATGAGAAAATTGGATATACTGAGACAAATCGTCTTGAAAGATTAGGTGAAGAAATCGTTGTTATGCAAAAAGAGCTTGTTGAATCCGATATTGAACCTGAATCTTAAGGGATAACTTCGCAACCATTGTTGAATTCTGGATATTTGAAATTATCAATTGATATTCTTCCATCTTTGATATATTGATGAATTAGAGGTATCTTTTTTCTGATACTCGATATTAAATATTTGACAGTACCACATACCTTGTCAAATCCTTCATCTCCCCACAATCTCTGTTTATTGGCAAATAAACATCTTCCACCGCATATTCCATAATCGCCACAAGATGGACAGGGTTCTTCAACTTTCATTATGTTGTGAAGGTTTCTTGGTTCAGAGTTCCATATATCACCAACTAGCGAAAACTCCCAGTCTGGAGAGATTGGGCATACTCCAATACTTCCATCTACATGGATGGCAAATGTATCAATACCTGAACCACATCGAATCTCTGATAATTCACCTGTAAGCAAAGAATATGTGATTGGAATAAAGGGTACAATTCCCTCAACGATTCCATCTTCCATTCGCCTTACCCAATCTTCGACCAATCTTGATATTCCAGGATTATATGAGGTGTTGACCCATTCCTCAAAATCATTCCAATTCCCTTCCGCATCCCAGATTACATTCAGCTGCCAGTGGATATGATCAAATGATGGGTTTCTTATATCAAGTAGATGCCGAACATCTCGATAAATATCTGATGCTTGAGAAATCGTCATCCTTGCAACAACATCCCCTTCGTATTGATTATTACGCAACCATCTAACATTATCCAAGACTTCTTGATAAACTCCTTCTGATCTATATCTATCAGTTACCTGTTCCATACCATCAATACTTACTAGTATAGAATGAAATCGAACTACATATTCAATAGGTATACGATTTAACAATAATGCGTTTGTCTGAAGCATAAATCGAGTATTTGGGAACCTGTCCATGAGTTGGATGATCATTGGTATTCGTAATGTTGGTTCTCCTCCGTATAACATTAGAGTAACCGATGTCCTATCTTTTTCGAGAAACGCAACCAGGTCGTCAAGTGAATACTGAATCTCTGTGTTCTCAGTATCTTCACCACCATGACAATATTGGCAATTTAGATTACATCTTCTGGTTAGCACGAGATGGTAATTCACAGAGATTTCACCTTTAACGCTAAGAATCGGACTCCAGAATATTGCATAAACCTTGTCTTTCATGAATTATTCTTCAGTTTCACTATACTCTAATTCAACTAGTAGATTATAATGACCTATACCAGAATATGAACGAACCATTAAGTGTAGGATTCCTGATTCTGGGTAGTCATAATAGACATTTTCCCCTTCACTTGAATAACCTATGAAATCATACTCGTCGATAGATGGACGCTCCCCAAATCGTCCGTAGAGGTCGAAATCAGCACCTCCACAAGTGAGCACGCAGTGGATTCTAGTAACGTTGTCATAAATTCGCATGGAGTGAATTCGTGAGTCCCCCTCTTGTACAATATTACCAGAAAAAGTAGCTTTGTCATCATCTACATATGGTGATGTTATATAGTCTTCTTCAAGAAAAATAAAGATTAATGGTACTGTCATGAACATTACCATTGTAAATGCTGCTATTAGATTGCCACGTTTCAACATACTGTCCACCCCTACAAACTAATAGATAATTATTATCAGAACATATTATCTACCTTCAACTCACCCTTGCAATATAGGAATAAATGTCGTTCAATCGACAAGCTTATGATAACTTGACCAAAGTTCATATTGGAGAGCTAAGCATTGAGAAGAATTTCCCTTGTTATTTTGTTTATAACTGTCCTAAGCATTACACCTTCAATTGTTCAGGCAAATTCATGTTATCCAATACATGATACCAATTATTCAATGTCTGGAGATGCAATCCTTCCTCCGATATCATATATTTGGCAAGAAATCAATGGTTTCTGTGCATGGGCTGCTCTAGCTATGGCGATGCAATATGCAGGAGTTGATGTGAATCTCTATGATGTATTTGCAGCCTCTTCCATTGGCTTTTCATTTGCATATTTTCACATCAATGATACATTGTTAATGTTTCCTGGCGCTCTATATTCTCAAATAGAACCAACTAATTTCATTGCAGAACTCTATGGGATAAACTATACTCTTTATGTTGGTTCTGCAGTTCCTAATCTTGAACAGAACCTTCAGGTCTGGGAAAGTGAAGGCATTTCTGTAGGTGTTCTTGATGATGGCGATGCTGCATTTGATTTGATGCGAAGCACTATCGATTCTGGCTATCCTTTACTAATTAGCGTTGATCCCACTTATCTTCCAGCCTCTGATTATGCTATCCTTCGAGAACAAGGATTGAGTGGAGGAGGACATGGAATACTATTAGTAGGTTATAATGATTCACTGCAATCTGCTACGATATTAGATCCAGGCGTTGGTTCGTTTGGCGATGATTATGGATACCCTGAAGATGGAAGAGGGAACTATTCAATAATCTCATACTATGATCTCTATAATGCTTGGTCTCCCCGATATTATATTGCAAACACCTTTTTACCAGGGGGAGTTCCGTTAGCAAAATCTGATGATCAGCTTGGTCAGCTTATTCGTGATAAACTTCTTGGAGTAGGAACAACCTATTCACCTTCAAGTGCAAATGCATATGTGGGCAAATTTGGGCAGGCTGGATTTCGAGCTATGAGCTCTGATATGACGGCTAATGGGTTGAAATCATATCTCTCGGTATTTGATGGGATCGATAACGAAATTCAATTCAAAGCCTCAGCAATAATGTTCATAGGGATTGGTCTTGAAGCACAGGTTACATTACAATATCTATCCTATCGAACTGCACTGAGTACACTTCCTGGGATAATGACTGATACTAACCTCACTGAATTTGTTGCTGCTGGAGAAAGAGCTTTACCTTTTTTTGAAATATTGGCTGATAACTCAACATTGATCAATCCTACTAATATCAGTAAAGCTACAGGATATGTTGCAACAACATTCAAAGCAATCGCAGAAGCTTACAACTCGACTGGAGATATTGCTGGAGCATTTTCACCATATGAGAATACTCTTGATGATATCTCAGCCGCATTACTTGGCATTGCTGACTCTTGGCGCGATGCTGGAAACGAATTAGCGAAATATTGGCCTAACGACTTATTATCACAATATGGTACAGCCTTAGCGTTTGGTATTGGTGGTGTGATAATGTTGGTGATTTACTTTGTTTGGTGGATTCGTAAGAGGCCTTCACAGTAAAAGAGATGATTCTCATTCACCAATAAGGGCCAACATCCGCTCTATATCATCGGTAGGTAGCTTACAATTATGGTCAACACAAACATGGGCAGTGGCTCTACCCTGTAACATTTCATGAAATTTAGTAAATGGTGCAAGTCTTGTAATCATCTTAGATTGCTCTTTTGTTCCTCTTAGAAGAACTACCTTGCGTGGTAGAAATCTCTGGGTGATTGCCTTCACCATTGTCTGAGTATCTTCTTGAAGAGGATCTCCGGCAATGACAATTTCAAAAGAAGGTCCCAGTACAAAATCCAATCCAATAAGCATCATAGTATATGCAGAGTGTGCCATTTCAATATCATCTGAGAATGCTCGAAATATTTCTTGAGCACGATTCTCATAATGGTTATCTCCAAGGAGTCTTGCCAATCTAATGAGGTTTAATGCAGCTACAGAGTTACCTGATGGCATTGCACCATCATAAGCATCCTTTCTTCTAATTAGCAATTCTTCAGAGTAGGTTCCTGTAAAATATAATCCACCATCATTTTTATCCCAGAAATAATCCAACATCTCGTCACTCAACTTCTTAGCTTGTTCAAGATAGTGCGGGTCGAAAGTGGACTCATATAATTCTAGAAGTCCCCAAATCAGGTACACATAATCATCAAGAAAGGCTCGATATGCTATCTCTCCATCACCATATCGATGATAGAGTTCACTCTTATTATTCAACATCTTATCAAGAAGAAAATCCATTGCCTTTTCTGCAGTCTTTATGATGTTCTTCTGACCCAACACAACACCCGCCTTAGCTAAGGCAGCAATCATGAAACCATTCCAATCAGTAAGTATTTTCTCATCTCGATGGGGTCTGACTCTCTTTGCTCTTTCACTGTATAAATTCTCTCTGACATTATCGAGTATTTTTTTCAAATGCTCAACATCCATGTTCAATGCTTCTGCAATTTTCTGCGTATTCTTTGTAACATGTGGAATATTATGACCTGTCTTTTCTCTGGTTACCTCATCTAGAAAATTACCTTCTCTTCTGATATTGAAATAGGTCGCTACTATATCAACCTCTTCTGGTTTCAAGATTCTCTCTATCTCTTCATATGACCAGAGATAGAATTTACCCTCAACACCTTCGCTATCTGCATCCTCTGCTGAATAGAATGCTCCCTCTGGGCTCAACAGGTTTCGCGTCAGATACTTGTATATCTCTTGGACTATATCGGCATAGAGAGGATTGCTTGTTATTTGATATGCTTCAGTATATACCATCATCAGACTTGCTTGGTCATAAAGCATCTTCTCAAAATGCGGTAGTAGCCATTGGGCATCGGTGGAGTATCTGTGGAATCCATATCCAATATGATCAAACACACCTCCCTTACGCATCGCAAGGAGTGTCTGTTCTACCATTTTCAATGCCCATTCATCACCTGTCCGCTTCCACACACGAAGTAAGAACATTAGGTTGTGAGGTGAAGGAAATTTTGGAGCCCTTCCAAACCCTCCGTTTTTGTCATCGAATCTCTGAGAGAGCTTACTGAAAGCTGATTGAATAGTGTCCTCAGTGAGATTAACTTGAGTCTTAGTTAATGGTGAAGATTTCAAAGCTGAATTAATTCTGTCGATGACTTCCTCGATATTCCCTCGATCTTTTTTCCAAATATTAGAAATTCGAGGAATGAGGTCGACCAGACCTAATATATTTTGACGGGATTCCTTTGGGATATATGTTCCAGCGAAGAATGGTTGCTTGTCAGGTGTCATAATGATTGTAAGCGGCCACCCTCCACTCCCCGTCATCATTTGAGCAACCTGCATATAAACTCCATCAATATCTGGTCTCTCCTCACGGTCTACTTTGATGTTCACAAAAGACTCGTTCAACAGGTTTGCTACATCATCGTCTTCAAACGATTCATGAGCCATAACATGACACCAATGACATGTGCTATAGCCAATGGATAGAAAGATTGGCTTATCCTCTCTCTTTGCTTTTTCAAAAGCTTCTTCATTCCACGCATACCAATCAACGGGATTATTTGCGTGTTGTTGAAGGTATGGACTCTTCTCATGAGAGAGTCTATTGGTTCTCTGGTTATTGTCCAAATCTGTCATTTATGTTCTATTTCATAGAGAAAATGAACATTATTAACTATTGTTATTAGAAGATTATTACATATAGCAATTTCCCCTACTATTCTTGCGTAAAAACAGTTCTTTATTTTTGTGCAAACGAAATGTCGACTTGGCGATAGTGGTGAGTGATGGAAGTGATACTCAGAATGAAAACAAGAACAAACAAGACAAGGTGAAGATGAGAGTCCTTAGCGCAACTAGCTATCTTCTTCCTCTAACCTCATCTATTCCACCTTTCTGGGGTGGAATCATGACTCTCCCATTTTTGTTTTATCTAGTAGGTATGATTGGAAATCTGCAAGCAATAATGTATCCAAGAGATGTCCTCAATCTAGTTGCAGTTTTTGGGTCACTTCTTCTGATAATTTACTGTATTGTGTATCTCTGGCGGAAAAAAGGACAGACTGGTCTGGTAACTACTGGTCCTTACAGATTTGTTCGTCATCCTCAATATTTCAGTGTGACAATATTCACATCTATTTTGACATATCAAAGTGTATGGATTCTGAGAAACACACGCGGGATAGGTTGGTTGAATGCCAACCAGACAATTCTTCTATGGATTGTCATGTTAGTTGCATATGTCTTAATAGCATGGGTTGAAGAAATTCATTTGAGTAAATTATTTGGTACCACATGGGAAGCTTATCAGAATCAAGTTGGATTTCTAATTCCATTTGTGAATTTCAAATCAAGACTATTTGAGGGGATTGTATGTCTAATCATTCCTATAGTAATTCTGTACACGAGCATGTTTTTCCTAACCTAGCTTAAAAGCATTACAATTTAAGACCGACATTCTCTTATTGATGTAAAATTGGTATCAATACAATGAAGATAGCAGTAACTGGGAAAGGTGGTGTTGGTAAGACAACAATTGCTGGTACCTTGGCTCGACTTTTTGGTCGAGATGGTTACAAGATATTGGCAATTGATGCAGATCCAAATTACAATCTCTGGTCAGCTATTGGTGTCAGTCGTGAGCAAGCTAACTCCATTATACCCTTATTAGAAAATGAAGATTTAGTCAGAGAAAAGACTGATATGAAGATGGTTGAGGTATTTGGGAATTTCTTCCAAGTCAATCCTAGAGTGGATGATCTTGCCTCCAAGTATTCTATCAGCGGACCTGACAATGTGAGTCTACTTGTTGCTGGAACTGTCAATATGGGCGGTCAAGGATGTATGTGTCCATCAGCAGCACTATTGAAGTCGCTCATGAAGTATCTGAACCTTGAGAGTGATGAAGCTTTCATAATGGATATGGACGCAGGAATTGAGAACTTGGGGCGAGGGACAATAAAAGGAATGGATTTACTTCTTGCTGTTGTTGAACCCGGAAGAAGGTCTCTTGATACTATCGAACGGGTGAAACGACTTGCTGAAGACCTTGGTCTGGAACGAGTATTTGCAGTTGGTAACAAGATTATGAATGCTGATGATGAGGTATATGTAAGTGATATAGTGCGCTCGCAGGGAATCCCCTTGCTTGGTATTGTTCCCTATGATGAAAGAATACGTGAGGCTGACCGACTGGACTTAGCTCCCATTGATGTTGATGAAACGAGTCCAGCAATCTGTGCCATTCAGAACATAAAGGATGAAGTTATCAAACGATTAATCGAATTATCTGAAATTAAGACTCCCTCTCAGGAATAATCAGATAGCAACAAGTTTGCCATTCTTCTCCTCGATTAGTTCTCTTGTGACTAGAGAAGTGATGTGGTGTTCAATCATCCAGATCTCGAATTGTAGATATACAGGATCTGTCAAAGAGGGATAAATGATTGGATTCAATGTTATATCTGCAACAGTCTTTGCACCATTCATAATTGCAGACAATACTAGATCTTCACGTATCCCAATCTGTCTATCATATGCTGCAAGTGCTGTCTTGTAGTCTTCAACCACTGGTTCTCGTAAGTGCCCACTGATTAGAGCATTGTAATCATTATGCTGCAATTGACGTATCGAGCGTTTGAATTCTGGGATTGATGAGTTTGGATGTCCATAATAAGGACCAAATTCTGTTAAGTCAATATCTGCGGCAAAGACGAGGTTTGGTTCCAGAATCTCAATGCACATATGATCTGGAAGATGGCCTGGTGTATAGAGTGTTCTAAGAGTCAAATCGCCTATAACAAACTTATCTCCATTTGTTAGTATTTCATCAATGTGCCCCTCATCTAGTGCCCCGTACATTTTAGAATTGACTAGATGTTCCCATAGCACTCGCACAGGATTTGTTTTGTGAAATCCAAGGAATTCTTTCATCATCTCTTTATTGTTAAATAGAGGTGCCGTAATCTCATTTGCAGCAATCCTACATCTAGATAATCTTTGGAGTCTAGTTGCATGAGTTATATGGTCCGGGTGTATGTGGCTTAGTATCACTGTATCAATATCTTTGAGTGTGTGGTCCTTATCCTGTAGTAGTGCTCGAAGGTCTTCAATCCCACAACCAGGATCTACTATTACTATTTCATCATCAATAATGACCAATGAGTTACATCTTGGGAATGCTCCTCCAATTACCAAAAAGAAACTTGGTCCTAGTTCTCTATAGCTCATAACAGGAATGTCCCTCTTAATGAAACTAGAAACGGCATGACAGCCCTATAATTGGACTATCAGCCAGTTCAATAATGATTAAACTCCTGTCATTTTGACTTTTTCTTCTGCCTCTGCTCTAGCCGCGTGACGCCAAGTTCTGAGGCTACTCCACATAACAGGGATTACAAAAGCCATTATCAGGAACATAATCAGCATCACATTAACAACATCAGTCTTTGATGGTATTCTACTCGCGAGGAGAGTATCCCACCACAATCCCAGCATTACTAGAATTGCTGTTGGGAAGAACAACACGGTAAGAATAAAGAAGACCAGAAAGCCTGTTCGGGGGGATTTTTGAATAATCCTCGCAAAACCACCTAAGTAAGGATGTTTCTGCCAACGAGATCCTTCATGAACAATCCAGAATATGAAGAACAGCACTAAATTTGCGACAAATGGGATAAGCATTACTTCTAGCCACATTTCGGAGGACTCCCAATGCGTTGGAAGAATTGCCGACATGTTTCACCTATAAAGGCTGTGGTCTAAGACACTCTTTAAATAGAATGGAAAAATTAGAATAAATTGCGTATCAGATTTAAGTCAGAATGTAATTTTATTTGATAGTTTTCTCTGGTGATGTAAGATGGAGATTGAACAGTCTAAAAGTAAATCTGCAGATTCAAATAAATATCGTAGGGTTTTTCCGATCTTTGGGTTACTTCTCTATTACCTGGGGGCTTTAATCACTAGTCTTGATGTTCAAGAGAATCTTGTATTTCTGATTCAGATACTCGTTCTCTCAGTTTTGTTAGTAATTGGTCTATTGTGGCAACAAAGTAAATGGATTGTCATTCTTGGAGAAGTGCTAGTCATTATAGGATCTATTGGACCTGTCGCTGAGCTTGTCTTATCAGTAATGGACAGTGTGACAAGTTTTGGGACTTTCGGTGGTGCCATAATGCTTGCTGGCATAATTCTTCATATCATTGGGATAATGATCTGGTTAAAGGAATAGTCTATCTTTTGTTCATACCTAGAATCAAGAGGATTAGTCAATCCTCTTGATTTTCTCGTCGATTATACTTGTCATACTTGTCTGTTTTGGCTAGATGTTTTTTCTCTCCTCAACAATTACACTGTTCGTTACATCTATAACACGTGGATGTTGTCATTTAGTAGGTCTTAGTCATGGGTAGCATCTGGTTAAGCAAGAAATCCTTCCTATATTTTGGAGGGGCAGCGATAATAATTCTTGGCGGTATTATTGTTGTCTTATCTCCTTATCATTACATTTACTACTCGATGAATGAAAGTCTCCACAAGCCTTGGGAGATGTATGATAATTCCGGGTACTATCCGCATTTGGAAATCTCAGTTTCTCTACGCCCAACAAATGTAACTATCGTTGAACTAGATCTATTTATTCAAGAGAACGCAACAGCAGAATTAACATCAGTCAATATGACATTAGGACCAGAACATCAAATCGGTCCTACGACACAGACGCTTATAGGACCACAAAGCGTCATCTACGAATACAGTGTCACAATAGATCTTGATATTGGTAACTATACTGTTTGGTTTGAAAGGATTGAAGGCGCATCAACAGTAGACCTTGGATTAAATCAAGCCAGTGATTCACGGTTATGGATTGTGACTGGAGGCTCAATGAATATCATTGGAGTTGTTATGATTATCATCGGATATTTAATTCCAGGTACATTCCTTCCATCTGATAGCGATACGATTATTGAATGGGGTTATGAAGAAAAGCCAAATGATGAATACACCAACTAGGTGCACACTAATTAATCAATTCAGATAATTCCATGAATGTCAATTCTATTTGTTCATTATCATGTATACATAATAACGTGTACATAATAATGCATATATGCACTTTTGCACTCCTATAACTTGAATTAAAATGGACGTAACAACAGAACTCTCGGGCTCACCCAAGTATTTCGTTGCTATGAGTAAGGTGGTTGAAGAGTTGAAGAAAGGCAATCCAATGTCAATTGGTAGTCTCTCTAAAAAATTGGGTATTGACCGAAGGACTGTTGGAAGAGTTGTCGATATTCTTCTAGACGTCCAAGAAACGTTAGCTACTCAAGAGATTAAGACTAGAAGAGTGGGTCGTAGATTTGTAATCCAATTCAACCGGCGATCTGTTCAAGCTCGTAATCTTCTCAAGTCCGCGAATGACGTTGTACGACGAAAGACTTCGTTCTCTATTCTCAAGAGGCAAAAATAGTGTCCAAGAAAATAGGCGTTGTTCTCACGCTCTTATTTGCGATACTATCTGTTATAACTAGTGATCTCCTTTGGCATCGCTTTGGAAATTTAGTATTCATTCAATTAATAGCGATTCTAGTCATTGCTGCTATTGGAGAACATTACGTATCTGGTAAGGGGTACTATAATTATACTGAAATCAATGGATTGTTTCTTGGCAGAGTTCCTCTATGGATTCCTCTAATGTGGACATTTGCTATCCAAGGATCATTTGTCTTTCTCCTTATTTTAGGATTTAATAGCAGTGAGGCTGTTGCTCTATCTGGTGTTATCTGTGCATCGCTAGATTTCTATTTTATTGAACCTATGCTGAGTAGACGAATGGGTATGTGGCTTTGGAACTCTGTTGAGAATGGTTATTTCAGATTTGTACCACCTCGAATAAATAGATTTACTGCACCTGTTGGAAATTATTTCACATGGATGATATTTCCACTGATTCTCAATGCTTTCTTACACTACTCGAATCTAATTCTAACCCTCATTTAGAGTTTGATTTCTATCCCATCCTAGTGTTACGTCAGAAATGCCTCCGTTGTACACAGGCTCTTTTTCATGTAAAACACTACTAATTCTGTGGAGCACCATGGAGAACGATGAAATGAAATGGCTACTAAAGGGAAAGATTGTCTGTGATTTCAGAGGTTTCCCATTGGGACGAGTAAAGAAGGTCTGGTTTGATGACAGTAATGGACCTATGGTGATCGTCGAGCGAAATGGCACGCTTGAAAACCAACTGAATTCATGGGAAGCAATTCCTCTAAGATCTGTTGATTCAGTGACAGAGCATGTCCGATTGAAACCACCAATCTTTGCAGAATAATGTTTACAATATGTGTTCATAGGAGGTTAATGTATGCAGCAGAGAATGACTTTCGAATATAGCATTCTTCGGGGGCAAGAATCAAATCCGTATGAGATAGAACCACTACAAATCAATGTCTATACGAGTGAGTATTGTTCATTTTGTAGTGATGCATTATTGATTTCTTATTCAGCGGCAGATAGAATATCCTGTGTAGGAACACCTGTCGAGGTTGTTGAAATCCCGATTGATGATAGACCCTCATTAATCGAAGAGTTGAATATTATGGCATTGCCAATGATTCAGATTGGTCATCTTCGTATCATTGGTTTACCTGAGCCCGAAGATGTTGAGCGCTTGATTCATGAAGTAATTTTAATGGGTTTGTAACAGCTACAAAAACCTTGGACAACGTTTCTGGGAGGACATCACTCTGGTGTCCAAGGTTGTCCAACTTACAATGAACGGTTATTGATCTACGATTTAAAATTGAAGACCGAGTATCAACCACGCATTCTCTTTCATCACAAGTCGACGTGATTCAACATTTAGATCGATCATATTCAATGCTGCCATTATATCAACATATTGACTGTGATACCCTGAACCAAAGACCAGCTTTCTTACACCAATATCTTGAACAAGAGCATCTAAAAATACTCTCAATGGCGATTCTACAAGTTTAACGAATGTCGTTGAGAGTTCAAGCCACATATTTTGTCTTGACATGAGAGGAATTAACTGAGGAAATCCAAAGAGACCTCCCATGCTTAGAATCACAAATTTGCCTTCACTATATACTGAGGATATTGTATCTAAGAAAGTAATTGTTTCACTTGTCATATTTTCAATTTGGAAATATACAGGTATATGCTCTCCCACTGCAAAATTGACGAGAGATTGAGCAGCTGGGTCACTTGGATGATATGTTTCGTCATTCAAAATGAGAGCTATACACCCCTCATCTATGAACTCTTTCAATTTTTCTTTTGCTGAATTGATTGGTCTCGGTATTATCGAACATGCAGTGTACAATCTATCTGGATATATTTCAGTCGCTTTGAGGTACAATTCATTTGGTATTGTAGGAACATCTGGTGTAAGAACAGCTCTTTCAATTCCAAATATGTCCATTCTTGAAATTAACATGTCCACTTCATCATTGAGATTATCAAAACCAACTGTCTTGATTTCATTTGAACTTGTCCCAAGATGTACATGGATATCTGTTGTCATCTGAACTTCCCACACTTACAAAGTAAATCCTTCCTTTTCTATTAATGTATGATATGCTCTCACTAAACACTATCTCTATATGTAGCCTACATGTTTGATTTCAGGAACATATTGATCGATAGCAAGGATGAACGTCATATTTCATTGGAAAAGCGACTTAGCTATATTGCTCAGAATATTCAAGTGGATAACTACATGCTATTAGAATATCTTATTCCAGTTATCGATGGATGTCGAGCAGCTTTGAATGTAAGTATCGACAGAGCCAAGTCTGTAGAAAACCTATCAGAGAGTGAATTTGAAGAATATATGAACACTGCTGAAAATTCATTTCGTGATATTGGATTCTGCTTCAAAGCAATAGATGTAGAAGAAGAGGGTTCACTCGTATTTATCAAGGGTAAAGTGTCAGTCATCGATGAATGTCTTGAATCAAATGTTACAATTAATGCACGTCTGCAAACTCTACTTACTCTTCTTGATACCGACTCGAAAATATCTCCAGTTGAACTTCTTGGTTCTGAGATTGAAGTTGAGGGAGAAGATTCTCAAGATGTAGTCCAAGGACTCGGACTGCTTTGTTACCCATCACTATTGCGAATTGCTGAATCGGGTATTGACCCGTCATCCCTTCTAGTGGAAGATGCCGACTCCATAATAATGGCCGCAGCATCAGATTTAGTTGTTAAGATGATACGAAAGTGGATTAATTTGAAACTCACAGTGTCAAATGAATAACCTATCTCCTTATATTCCGTGGTATGGAAAGACAAGTTCTTTCACTCGACGAATTGTACGGTCTAAATCAAGAGTTACTTCACCTCGTGAGAAATACATCTGGACTACATCTTCTTTGTCCCTGATGGTATCAGGACACCTTGTGAAACCCATGGAACTGCATTGATTGGCGAATTCTTCTGGCATCTTTTCAGGGAGTTTCTCATCCAAGATGATTGACAAAAAAAGGGTCCACAATCTAGCAACATTTACTGGATTGTAACCTCCCCCCCCAACTGCTAGCCAACCTAATTCACAATTATTTGATGATAACTTCCTGAGACTTTTAAGAACGGTTTCATATCCAAATGATGTGTAGGCAAGATGTGCTAATGGATCCATATAGTGTCCATCAACTCCAAGCTGGGTAACGAGTAAGTCTGGTCTAAAGGATTCAAAAAGCGGTACTACAATCTCTTCGTATACCTTTATTAGCTCTAGACTCCCTGCTCCTGGAATTACTGGAACATTGATAGCATACCCTGTACCCTCAGCTCCACCGGTTTCATAAACAAATCCAGTTCCAGGAAATAATGTCTTTCCAGTCTGATGTATTGAGATAGTCATGACCTCATTTGATCGATAGAATGCGTTTTGAACGCCATCTCCGTGATGTGCATCTATGTCGAAGTAAAGCACTTTGTAATCTTTTTTTTTCCTAAGATGATTGATTGCGATTGCTACATCATTGAAAATACAGAATCCTGAAGCTGCATTCTTGTGTGCATGATGCAACCCTCCAGATATGCAAAAAGCATTTGATGCACCCTCAATAATTTTCTTCATAGCATCTAGAGTTGCTCCAACATATCTCGCTCCTGTTTCATATATCTTGGTAAAAACCGGATTATCCGCAGTTCCTAATCCGTGTCTGGGATCTGAGCATAATTCACTTCCACATTTTATTACAGAATCAATATATTCTGGGGAATGAAACATTTCTAGATCAAGTTTCGATGCTATAGTTGGTTCGAATACATTACATCTATCAAGGAGTCCAAGTTCTTTAGAAAGGAGATAAGTAAGTTTGAGTCTCTCTGGTTTTAATGGATGATCTTGGTTGAACTCATAATCAAGAAGTGCATCAGAATATGGATAAACCAGTTTACCTCGCATTCTATATTACCTAATTATTAGAATTACTTATCCCTTTCTAAGTATGTGGTTTTTAAGAGTGTATCAAATTCCTATGAGAATTACTTTCAAATGTACTCCATCACTGATTGGCAACTATTGCATCAATGATATCTTGTAATCCAAATTCCGCTAAGTAGACAAAGTATGTAGCAAGATATGTTACTATAAAGAATACAAGAACAGTGTGAATGAGTTCTATATATACATTTGAATCTCTTAGTTTATCACGAATTTTCTTTTCTGGTGAATTTTTGAACGCAACAATGAATAGTGTACCATAGTAGATATTAACTAGGATACCAAAGTATCTGACATAATTCGTTATAAATGGTGTACCAACAGAGTTTAGCACTTCACCTGAATTAAAATCCATGATGGTCAATGAAGTAATGAGTGGATCTGCGGTTAGAATGTATCCTTGACCATTAATTTCAAAATAATCTGATTCATATGGTTGGACCAACCAATCCTTCCCATATTCCCTGATAATTTGTTTTGTTTCTCTATTGACTAACAGAACTCTTCCATTATTGGAATCAGTAATTAGATAAAGTCCATTTCCAATATCATCACAATCTCTTGCCCATCGTAATTGGCCATAGGGAAAATCAAGGTAGAAATCCCAAACAGTTTCTTTAGTATCATAATCAATCTCTACAATCCTATAATTTTCACTATCACAGATAATGATGTTTCCATTCTCACGAATATCTGGATTATGCTGCTCATAGAGTATCTCATGATTCTTAGGTTCCCCATAATACCAAAGAACCTCTTTGGTGTTTGTATAATTTATCTCTAAAATAAGATCGAAGTTCCTTAAAGAAACAAGCAGAGAATCATGAGAACGTCCTCTCTCAGTTCCATTGATGAATTCCACATCATTCATGTGAGTCCAATCGCCTTCTTCTGGTTCTTGATTGGAAACGTAATCTATTGCTTCTTGATTCCATTCTTCTTGGATAGCAAACGCCGTCCAATTAATGTCATCTGAGTCTTTCGTGTTCCATTCCCAAACGATTTCATTTGGATTATTGATATTGACCTCAATCAACCTATGCATATCAGTATCTGTTATCATTATATTCCCATTGGGCATAAATTCTGATTCGTGGCAAAACGGACCTGGAATGTCTGTTCTCCATATTTCTTCAAGATCAGGTGTCACAATCATAACTGCGCCTGGTTCATGAGTCACTAAGAAATTCCCTTTATAGGGGCCTGATGAAATGTAATCTGCATCGAGAATCAATCCAAAAGGTTGCGATGAAGGTGCGACACCAAAAAAGAACGGGATTCCAATTATTGTAAGTATTAGAAGAACAGTAATCAAGTAACTCTTCTTAAACTCCATCATTTCACCAACCAAAATAGAATACTGCAGTTGCGAGGACGAAATACGCAATTATCCATGTACCAGTATAGTTCAGTCCAAATCGCGCTAGTTTCTTCATTTCTATTGCACCAAAATTCATTTGCTTCTTATACAGGTAGACGAACACTATCAGAGAAGTTACGAGGTAAAGAATCGGGGCCAATATATACCATGTCAAATAACGATTGAACCTGAGGAAAAAGTAGCTTGAAGCACCAAAAGCCAGTCCAAGAACTAATTTTATCCAGAATATATTTTCCTTCAGGATTCCCATTGTATCAGATATTTGTGGAATATCTGAAAGTTCGCCCATCTCTCTTTTTCTCCCGATTTTAATTATTCCCAAGTATATCGACGTTTTCTGTTGTATCCATTACAAAGCCAATTAGAATATTAGAGGTTCTGGCGTCTTTTAGGAACCTATCTTCACTATAAGCGTTTCCTTCTATTGGATTTTTTATCAATACCATTCTATTGTACCGGGAGGTTTAGAAGTTAGGTCATACACCACTCTATTGATACCTTTTACTTCATTTGCTATTCGTGATGCAATTCTAAGGATTACTTCCCATGGTGGTTTACTTACAGACGCAGTCATTGCATCTAGACTTTCAACAATCCTAATGACAACAGCTTGTTCAAATGTTCTTTCATCACCCATCACTCCAACTGTTTTAACGGGTAATAGTACACAGAAAGACTGCCATATCGAAGAGTAGAATTCTTCTTTTTTCAGTGTTTCTTGAAGAATTCCATCGGCAGAACGCAGAATTACCAATTGCTCTCTTGTGACAGGACCACTGATCCTTATTGCAAGGGATGGACCAGGGAATGGTTGTCTGACAATCATATGTTCAGGAATACCTAATTCTAGCCCGACCTTCCTTACTTCATCTTTATACAGGTCCTTTAGTGGTTCAACAAGTTTGAGATGCATCCAATCTGGGAGTCTTACATTATGATGGCTTTTAATCACCGCAGTAGCCTTTCCAGTGGCTGCACTTTCAACACGGTCTGGATAGATAGTTCCCTGTCCGAGGAATTCAAATTTTCCATATTCTGATTCTAATTCTCTGGATTTTCTTTCAAAAACTTCAATGAATTTGTTTGCAATGATTCTTCTCTTCTCTTCAGGGTCGTCTACTCCGCTAAGTGCGTCGATAAATTCATCTGATGCGTCAACAGCTTCAAAATGCTCAAAACCCATCTCTTGAAATCCTTCAATTACCTCTTCGGTTTCCCCATGACGTAAAAGACCATTATCAACAAAAACACAGAATAAGCGAGATCCTATGGCTTCTCTGATTAAATAAGCTGCAACTGTTGAATCAACCCCGCCACTAGTTGCCATGAGAACCTGTGCATCGCTAACAGTTAGCCTTATGTCATCTATTATTTCTTTGATTTGATCTTCTGGTTTCCATGAATCCTGATATCCACAGACATCTCGGAGAAATATTTCAAGGATTTTTAGACCATTATTAGTATGTGACACTTCAGGGTGAAATTGGACCCCAAAGATAGTATTCTGCTCATTAACAAATGCGGAAATTCTATTATCGCCACTTATAGCAAGTGGGATTATTCCTTGAGGTAATTCTTTTACTTCATCACGATGACTCATCCAAACAGATTGTATCGTTTCGAGGCCCTTGAATAGTGTATTTCCATTTACTATTTTCACTTGTGTCTGACCATATTCAGGATTTCCACCTTGGCTAAGTTCTCCCCCCAGATGAATTGCTAGTAATTGATGTCCAAAACAGATACCTAGAATTTTGATATCAGAATTTTTTGCTATTTCGAGATTTGACTTGAAGGAGATTCCTAAGTCGTTCTCGGTAACAGATCTTGGACCCCCAGAAAGTATGATACCCTTTATACCATCAATAGATGAATTCTCAAGTTCAAAATTCTGTGGCACTATCTCAGCAAAGACTCCTAGCTCTCTACAACGTCTTGAGATAAGATGAGTGTATTGCCCTCCATAGTCTACAATGAGTACTCTATCTATTGTTGGAAAAATAAATGCCTCCTCATCATTTAGCTATATCCGACCTAAACCGAACTTTACCTTTGATACGTGCTGCATTAATATAAGCAACTTCTCTGGCCTCATCAACTGTGTTACCTTTGCCTAACACTCCTACGGCTCTACTACCAGTTGTCAGTATCTGATTGTCTTTCTCATAAACCGATGCAAAGTATATCTCAGCTGATGTAGCAACACTTACATCAATTGGGCTATCTTTAACGGCATTCTTCCCAGGGTACCCTTCAGGGACAACATAAACGCATACTGTTGCAATGTTCTCAAAATTTGTTTGTACTAGATTACCATCAATAATACTACTGCAAATTTCGTCTAATGGAGTTGAAAGAATGGAGAGTACATTCATTGCTTCAGGGTCGCCAAACCTAGCATTGTATTCAATAACCTTGATACCTGATTCAGTCTTCATGAATTGACCATATAGAATTCCCTTGAATTCTGAACCTGCTTTCTTTTTAATCCCGATTAATGTCGCATTCATAATTTCTTTTGCACTCTCAAAATCCTCTGTTGTAATATAGGGTAATCCATGGTCGCTAGTAGAAAAGGACCCCATCGATCCCGTATTAGGTCCTTTGTCTCCATCATAGGCTCTTTTATAATCCCGAACTAGTGGCATCACTTCAAGGCGCTGACCATCTGAGAATGCTTGCAAAGTAAATTCTGTACCAATCATTTTTTCTTCTAGAACAACGACTCCCTCATTTATGATAAGATTCTTGGCGTAATCTTCGAGTTCATCCTTGGAATGCAGATGCTCACCGAAAATTTTGACTCCTTTTCCCCCTGTAAGTCCATTTGGTTTCACAACAATATTTTCAACTCCAATCTGATTCTCGAATTTTCTCAGGTCATCGATAGACCGAGCCGAAATGAATTGAGGGTTGGCTTTTGGTACAATCTGATCCAGAACTATACGTGCAAAGGTCTTGCTGGTTTCAATCATAGCAGCTGCTCTATTGGGTGCTATACATGGAACACCTTGAGTAGTAAGAAAATCCGTTATACCAGCTTCAATAGGGCTCTCAGGACCCACTATTGCGTAATCAATACCGAATAGATCCGGAAGCCCTTTGATTTCAGTTGTTGATCCAATACTATAATTCGATGATAATTTTACAATTCCTGGATTCAAACGATCCATATGCGCATGAATCTCGACATCAGACCGATCAAGTGCGAGGGCAATAGCATGCTCCCTGGCTCCATTTCCAATCAGTAACACTTTTGTCATTCAATAACTACTCCATACTCTGGAATTTCTACTCTACCACTAGATGTAGATTGTATACTTCCTAATTTATAGGTCCTGTCCTGCTTGGATAGTATTTCTATGGCCTTATCTGCTTCTTCTGGTGGCACAACAACCACTAGACCAATACCCATGTTGAATGTTGTAAACATCTCTTTCCATTCAATATTGCCTGCTGTTCTAATCACCTCAAAAATCGGATGAATTTCTGGTAGATTCGCAATCAAGAATTTGAATTGTCCGAGTCTCATAATTTTGCGAAATCCTGAGCCTGTAATGTGAGCAAGCCCCTTGATGGTAACTCCCTCTTCTCTTAACGCTTTGAAATGACTTACATAGATTTTAGTTGGTCTGAGCAATTCATCTCCAAGTGAAATGCCCCAAGGTAGAATATCTGTTATTTTGTATTTGGACTGAAGTACTTTTCTAGCTAATGTGAAACCATTTGAATGAATGCCATTAGATTCGATACCAATGATAATATCTCCTGGTGTTATACTGCTGCCATCAAATAATTCATCTGGTCTAGCAATTCCAACAGCAGTTCCAGCTAAGTCTAATCCGTAACCTCCTAATCCTTTGATCATATCTGGAAGAATAGCTGTTTCTCCACCAAGAATTGGTATCTCTGACTCTGTACACCCTTGTAGTAACCCTTTGCCAATTTGATCAATCACCTTCTCTGGAAGTGGTCTTTCTGAGGCTAGATAGTCAACAAATCCCACAGGTTTCGCTCCAATACAAATGAGATCATTCACATTCATCGCAACGCAATCAATACCAATAGTATCAAATCTTCCAGCTTCTTCTGCAATCAAGACCTTACTGCCAACACCATCTGTTGACAGAGCAAGACACAGATTATCTGAGATTTGCACTGTATTTGCATAATGCCCAAAATCTTGCATTACTTGTCCATGTTTGAAGGATTCTCTGACATACTCTCCAAGTTTTTCAAGACCTTTGGAAACAAGTTCTTCATCTATTCCAGCTTCGGCGTATGTCTGTGGGATTTCTTTCTCATTGTACGCAATGGATAGAATTCTAGCTGCAAGATAGGCCGCATTTTGACCGTTATCGATTCCAACAGTTGCTACGGGAACTCCCTTTGGCATTTGCATGATAGATAGTAAAGCATCAAGCCCATCAAGAGTTACATCAACTGGAACACCGATTACAGGCTTTGAGGTGAACGATGCTACAACGCCAGGAAGCGCCGCAGAGAGCCCTGCAATAGCGATCATGACCTTTGCATCACTATTCTTCACAATTGATTGAACTCTATCCGGTTCTCGATGAGCTGAGGCATATTCAACTATGTAGCTAATATTTAACGAATCCAAGGTTGTTGTTGCTTTCAGTACAATTGCTTCATCACTTTTACTTCCAGCAATTACTAACACATCAGCCATATCATATCACTCCATGTACTTTCTCAGCCCCTTTGAGAAGACCTCTTGAGCATCCTGCAACTTAATTGAGAATGTACCAAAATCTGCAATACGCTCTGTGATTGTCAGACCAATCTCACAGACTGGAATATTATATTTTTCACAGACACCTAAAAAATCAGCTTGGTTACTCTCCATTACCTCTGCTATATACCGTCCTGAGGATTCTGAAAATAGTTTCTGACCAAGACTACTTACTGTACCTGGTGTATACTCTAAATTAAGTTTGAACCCATAATTGCTATGAAGCACCATCTTCATCAGCGCAACCGCAATACCTCCTCGTCCAACATTATTGCATGATCGAACCAGATTCTTTTTATGAGATTCCAAAATTGATTTCATAGCTCGCTTCTCTACATCAGGTCTATATCTTGGAGGAATGCCTTTAACCTGACCAATTGATATTCGTTGATATTCACTGCCATTGAGTTCCTGAAGTGTTTCACCTATTAAGAAAATATTGGCCCAAGGTGTAACCAGATTCCTCCTAACCGGTTCGAATTCTTCGTCAAAAATACCTGCGATCATTATTTGAGGGGTTGGATTGATTCTTTTGATCTCTATATCAACTACCGATTCATTGTAAAGAGAAACATTTCCGCCCACAATAGGAATGTCAAAATCATACGAGAATCTTCCAAGACCTCTCACAGCCTCAACAAATTGGCCATATGATTCAGGACGTTCTGGGTTGCCAAAATTAAGACAATCTGCAATGAATATGGGATGGGCACCCATTGCAACTAGATTTCGTAATGATTCGCAAGCAGAATTTGCAGTTCCCTGTTGCGGATCGAGAAGACACCAAAATGAGTTGCAGTCACTAGTGAATGCGAGTTTTCGACCATTTGGAAACTCAAGAACTCCCCCATTCTCTCCTAAGTCAACTACAGTATTGGCTTGCACATGTTGGTCGTATTGACTATAGACCCAAGAACGATCACAGATGTTTTCTGACTCCAATAATTTTAGAACGATATTCCTATAATTTTCGGGTTCTGAATACCATGTCATTGCTTCTGTTTGAGCTGTAATTCTTCCTTCAACTCTTTCAGGTACGGGGAATCCCCCAACGAGCAGGTCAATGGGTATTCTTGCCTGAACTTCGCCATACCACTTGGCAGTATAGTGACCATCATCAGTTACTCTGCCTATGACACCATATGGTGTTCCATTCTTTTCCAGTAATAAGATGACTCTATCGAGATTTTCGGGTGCAACAATTGCCAACATACGTTCTTGTGATTCAGATATTATTATTTCAGAGGGTTCCATATCTTCTTCCCTTAGGGGAACTTTGTCAAGATGTATCTCCACACCAGTTCCTCCGGCAGATGCTAGTTCGCCTGCTGCAGAAGTCATCCCTCCACCACCAAAGTCTTGTAGACCTGCAAGGAGACGTTCCTCAACTAGCTCTTCAAGCGTATCAATCAGTATCTTCTTGGAGAGTGGGTCTCCAATCTGTACTGCTCCCCTATTCTCATCTTCCTCACTAGAGAATGTTTCAGAAGCAAAACTCACGCCTGCTATTCCATCCCTTCCCGTAGTCGATCCAAACATTACAAGATGATGTCCTGGAGTTTTTGCAGAACTTCGAACGACATATTCTGGTTTTACCCATCCTACGCAAACAACATTGACTAAACAATTCTCATCATAGGAGTCATCAAATTCAATCTCTCCCCCTATCACTGGGATACCTACACTATTACCGTACTCTGAAATTCCTCGTACGACATTTTCAAGCAGATATGCATTATGAGGTTTTGATGGATGTCCGAAGCGAAGACAGTTCATTAGTCCAACCGCTTTGCATCCTTGAGAAATTACATCTCTAATGATACCACCTACTCCGGTTGCAGCTCCATTGTATGGATCAATCTGACTTGGGTGGTTATGTGACTCCATTGCAACCCCAATAAGATAACCATCACCAATATCAACTAGCCCAGCTCCCTCTCCAATTCCAAGAAAGACCTTTTCTCCCTTGGTGTTGAATAAATAGAACCAGCGTTTACTACTCTTATAGCTGCAGTGTTCTGACCAAAGAACATCTAGCATACCAAGTTCTGTCTTTGTGGGCTCTCTCTCCAAAACTGCTCTTACATACTCTAGTTCTTCTTTTGTCAGCATTTTATCACCCTCACGAAATTTTCAAGAATTTGAAGCCCATCTATTGAACCTAAGACTTGTCTGCAAGCTCTCTCTGGATGAGGCATTAATCCAAGGACGTTCCCTTTCTGATTGATAACACCTGCAATATTATGGATTGACCCATTTGGATTTGATTCATTTGTAATATTTCCGGTTTCATCACTATATCTGAAAGGAATTCTTGCTTCATCATTTAGCACAGTCCACTCTTCTTCAGAGCAGTAATAATTCCCTTCTGCATGAGCAATTGGTATTCTAAGTATTGCGCCTTCCAAGCCCTCGGTAAACAGAGTTGTATAATCAGAAACTCGGAGGTGTATCCATTTGCAAATAAATCTGGCTGAATTATTTGGTAGCAAAACACCGGGCAATATTCCCATTTCAGTCAATATTTGAAATCCATTACAGATGCCCAATACAGGATATTCATCCTCTGAAAAGTTTCTTACTGCTTCAATTATCGGTTCAACAGACGCAACTGCTCCTGCACGAAGGTAATCACCATATGAAAAACCTCCAGGGATTATAACAGCTGAGGCGTCTTGTAGACCCGCAATTCCTTTTCTTGAAGGAACTAAGAATGGATTTGCTCCATTAATTTGTGATAGTGCTCTCAAAACATCCTTCTCATTATTAGTTCCAGGGAATCTTAGAACTGCAATTGACACTATTCAAGCCTCACCTTATATCTCTCTGATATTGGATTAGAGAGTAATTTGATATTCATCATTGCTAGCTGATTCAATATTTCTGAAGTAATTGGTTTTCTCAGAACAATATTGAACACTTTTCCCATGCGTACATCTTCCACATCAGCAAAACCAAGACGATTCAATGCTTTCCTTGCAACCTCTCCTGGCGGATTTTTAATTCCTGGTTTAGGTTCTATAATAACTTGAATGGTTTCAGGTTTCGACTCAATGAGTTCTGGTTTACCTTTTTTGATTGTATTGAGAAGAGCTGTATATGTTTCAATTAAATCGTCTTTATCTTCTCTGAAGACATCTTTATCCATGGATTTTGATTTCGCATCCCATATCCTCATTGTATCAGATGATATTTCATCAGCAAGAACGATATGACCTTCTTCTGTCTGTCCAAATTCAAGTTTAAAATCAACAAGAACAAGATCTTGTTGTCTTAGGAGTTCTCCTAGGTAATAATTCACTGATAATGTGACTGAACTTAGAAATTGCAGCTGCTCTTTCGTTACCAAACCGATTCTAATGGCAGCATCTTCTGCAATTAGTGGATCATGAAGTTTATCGTCTTTTACGAAAAATTCTACAAGAGGTTCTTCGAATTCAGTTCCTTTTTCGATGCCATAACGACTACAAAAAGAACCTGCAGCTTTATTTCGACACACGACTTCTATCGGAAATATTCCTACCTTCTTACATAGTAATTGTGGTCCTTGAAGACGTCTAATGAAATGTGTATCAACTCCTTTACTTTCAAGGACGCCAAGAAGGTATTCTGACATATCACAAGTTAGATCTCCCTTACCTAGGAAGTCCTCTTTTTTTGCTCCATCTCCTGCTGTAACTGTATCTTTGAATACAATGATAACACGGTCTGAGGTGTCTTTATCCTGAAAGACGCGTTTTGCTTTTCCTTCATAAATCAATTCCATTTTTTTCTTTACTCCTATATTATTCTAAGTAACTGCTTCTACAAGTTTATTATCTTCAACTGCTTTGATTATGTCTAACATACACAAATCTAATGGCGATTGTATTGGACAATTAAATTTGAGTGAGAGTCGTCTCATTTCTGGACTCGTTGGGCCGATGCAAGGTGCCCCTGGAACACGCGGGCTTAAATCAAAAACAATGAATTCTGATTTTTCCGTTAGTGCTCCTTGTAACGAAAATAGTCCTATCATTTTTGGTGGAAAATGTCTTTTTACACCAGTGATCAACTTCTCTGCAGCTTGATAGACAAGGGGCTTCTTACTCTCCCTCATTGTAACTCCCTTATGGCCAACCTCTTCATTTACAGGATTGATATCAATTTTCAATTGTTCCTTTGCTGGGAGATTTAAGAGGCCGCTTAGATTTGTCTGGATTCGATCCTCAAATCCTACCAGATCTAATGTACCATAGTACTCACTCATTGCATATGATTGGAAATTAGCATTAAATCTTGGTGCAACAACGAATTCCTCTATAATAGCATTCTTCAAATCGCTGTCAGTAATCAATTCCTGATTAATCATTGATTGACTAGTCTTTTCAAAATCTTGTGGTGAGTTGGCATAGAAAAATGCTCGTTCCAGTGGTCTATCTTTTTGTTGAATTTTAACGATGACCAATCTATCTATTGAATCAGGTGTGAAAGACTTGGGAGTTCTAATTCCTGACTCTTTCAATAACCAGTATTGATCCTTTTCCAGTCCTCGTTCTTCTACTCTGAGGATGTTGCGGTTTCCATAGATGGGAATCCTGAAATCATGTTCAATATTATCATATCCAACATATACTGAGAAAGAACGGTTAGGTATCCAGACAGTGTTCAATTCTTCAAGTTGATTCTGAATTTTGTCGTGAAGTATATCACTAAAATAATCGAGAATAATCACATTGTCATAGAGATGTTTGTTGTAAGTTTCATATAATTGCTCTCTCCCCTTCTGGCACACAACGACTGTTTTGAATCCATAAGTTTTAGCAGAAACTCCAATCTCTTCTGCACTATGTGATCCTATCATCCCAATAGTTGGGAGTTTCATTTGGACGCCTCCAAAATTGAATGTTGACCTTTCCCTTTATGCAGGGTGTGAGTAGCAGGTTTGTAAGTGTTATGTTCTTTTATCTTTGACATGGTTAATCACCTCAAAGCTTCATCCAATCTACCTTGCTCCAAGAGATTACGAATTTCCAGAGCTATCCTTCTTCCCATCCACATCTGCTCTCCAAACAATGTAAAAGAGTATGGAGAGGACGGCATCCAAACATTTGTTCCTGCTACTATTCTACCGCTGAATTCAAAACAATAGATATCTTGGTTTTTATCTATAATGGTTTCAATACAGAAAGGTCCAGCAAGCGTCTGACCGATTAGTGTCTTAAAACCATCAGTAAACCTCTGTCCCAAATCAAAGTACTGGGCAAGAGTAGATTCACGAAGTACAAGAGGAAGGTTTCCAATCACAATAAATGATGGTGCATCATCAAATCTCAGATTTGCGTCTGCGTCTGTTTCGTATCTAATATCTGCTCCAAAAATTTCTAGTCGATTTTTTGCTAAAGAATTGAAATAGGTCATGAAGACCTTAGTACCAACTATATACTCTTGGAAAGTGTATTCTTTATCAGATTGCATTTTTTTCTGAAGTTCTTCTTTGCTTTCTGCAATAAAATATCCAACCCCGCCAGCTGCGCCATCAGATTTTGCAATCACTGGTGTGTTTACATCTTCGATATTATCAAATTCTCTTGGCACTCGCAATCCAGATTCTAACATCAGCTGTGATTTTAGTTTTCTATCCTCTTCCCATCGAAGTAATTCTTTGTTTCCAAATATACGAAGATTTGATTTGAGAATTTTCTCTGCTCCAATGTATGCCACAAAAGATCCATGGGGAATGATAACTACATTTGAGAGATCCATTTCGAAGAGCTGGTCAAAAGAAGAAACCTCTATTATTGATTCGCCAAGACCAAATGCTTTGTAAAATGGAACACGGTCTGGAGTACAATAAAGCTCGGTCTCGAAACCTTCTGCTCTGGCACCTGTTATGATATTTAAGGCACTATGACTAGCAAGTGTACCAATCTTCATTCTATGAATTCCCTCTCGTAGTCTCTTTGATCTGATGAGCTACCATACTGTAACAAGTTGTTTCGAATTTTCTGTGCATATTCTGTTGGATAATTACCATCCAAACATGCTAGACACAAATCTTTCAGACCAATTGTGTTCTCTAGGGTATGACGTTCTTGGTATATCAGAGCATCAGCTTCAATGAATCTTGCAATAGCTGAAATCTCAGTTGTGGAAGCTATCAATTCTGTATCTGTTGAAATGTCAATTCCATAATAACAAGGGTGAGTCTGTGGGGGGCATGTCACAGCAAAATAGATCTTTGCGGCTCCTCTCCTTCTAAGGTCTGCAACAATCATCTTCGCTGTTGTACCTCTCACAATACTGTCGTCAACGACTAGAATTGTCTTTCCTCGAATCTTTTCATCCAAATAGAGATACTTTTGTCTAGCCATAGCATCTCTCTCATCCTGAGATCTTACGATAAATGTTCGACCAAGATATCGATTTTTCAAAATTATTTCTCTCATTGGTACAGAGAGTGTTTCAGCCATTGCTTGTGCTGCAGGACGGCTCGTATCCGGTACTGGGACAACATAATCTGGTAAATCTAGATTCATCTTCAAGAATGTTTGAGCTAAGGCTCTACCAAGTCTGAATCGTACATCATAGACCAATTGATTCTCCATTTTTGCGGCTGGATGTGCAAAATACACATACTCAAAGAAGCAGTGTGAATGAAGGGAATTTTGAGAGATTGAGTAGGATTCCATTGTGCCACCCTCACCAAAAATAAGTAGTTCTCCAGGGTAAACATCCCTTTCGATTGGAACTCCTGCCATATCTAAGACTGTGCTCTCAGATGCAACAAGTGTAGTTTCATTTGTCCGACCATAAACAAGAGGTTTGAATCCTCTACTATCTCTATAAGCAAATAATTTCCCATTGTAAAGTCCTGCTAGACTAAAAGCTCCATCTACCTCGGATTCGAGGTTCTGAAAGGCTTTCTGAAGACTTCCACCATTATTTTCAAGATGCACTGTAAGCCTTTCAGCTATGAATTCGCAATCACAACCAAATATCTGATGTGCGACCGACTTCATATTAGTAACATTACCGTTATGAGTCAATGCGATATTTTTAACACTAAAAGGACCTACAAATGATTCGAGATCCTGAATTGAAGATACACGTTTGCCTGAGGTAGGGTATCTGGTACTTCCTAAAATTTGATTTGAAACCATATCTGGAATTTTTATTTGACTAGGACTTCCCATAGCTTTTCCCGTTCTGATTTCTTCCTGTTCTATCCACAGAAGTCCAGCTGCATCTTGTCCACGATGAGCCAACAAGAGCAATATCTCACGAGCCATTTTTAATGGATAATCTCCAAGTATTCCAAGTACTCCACACATTGTTCCTTACTCCTCAATAATAACTCTCTCTCCTTCAATTCTGAGTTTGTTCTCACAATAGAGTTGAATTGATTTTACTAGAATACGATGTTCCTCAGGAAGTATCCGTTCTGATAATGACTCACCAGTATCATCTGGAAATACAGGTACTGCTCGCTGCAAGATGATTGGACCTACATCCATTTCATGTGTAACAAAATGAGTCGTACATCCTGAAACTCTAACTCCACATTCCACAGCTTGCCATTGAGCTCTTACACCTTTGAATGAAGGCAGAAGTGATGGATGAACATTAATGATCCTTGATTCGAATGTGTCAATGAAGTGTCGTGTAAACATCCTCATATATCCTGCAAGGACGACAAGACTTACTTTGTATTTCTCTAGAACCTTTATGATTTGTCTGTCGAATTCCTCTCTTTCTGGAAAATCAATTTTCGTAATAACTTCAGTTGAAATGCCTGCCCTCTTTGCACGTGTAATAGCCAATGCACTGCTCTTATTACTAATAACAACTGCAATCTCCCCTTTGAACTCCTTGCGGACTTCGGCATCAATCAATGCCTGAAGATTGGATCCTCGACCACTTACAAGGACACCTATCCGCTCCATGCGAATGTTGCGTCCTATGGTCCCTTAATAAAATCTACCCTTTTCGGAAATGACTGATAGATGCATTCTATTGCATCTCTGAGGTATTGCATCTCGATATCCCTTAAATAAACTCTCTACTGACTGTCCCAATCATTGAGCCAAGAAGACTTGCTACAATAATGAGAATAAAATAACCAATTGATAAAGTGATTCCACTCGCAATGAAGTTACCCAATCCCAATTCAGGCGACAAAAGTGCTGGTGTTGTTAAGAAGATGATAAACAGAATTACGAAATAAAGTGAACAAAGAAATCCTCCGATGAGAGATTTACCTGTATCTGATACGACAAGACCAATAGGTATTGCGGCGATGACGGGTATAAAGAATAGAAATATTGAAGAACTCTCCCAGAGATTAACCGTGACAAAGGAGTAAATACTTACATCAATAATAGCAGCTAATAGTGGCATTAGAAGCAATACGAGAAGTTCCCGTTTGTTTTCGTACATTGAAAATCCAAAGAATCTAACAATCGGTTGAGGTCTTCCCTCCTTCATTTTGGTTTTCTTTTCAACAGTAGGAAGTGGTCTGAAAAGTCCCCTTTTCTCTTCTTCCGAATGCTTTTCCTCTGGCTCTTCGAGTCTAAACTTCTCTTCATCTGTCATCGTTGACCCACATCTAGATTTGAATGCAAACATGGAATAAAGGCTTTGCATTACGCAAGTTGAAAAAAAGGGCAAGTCTGGTAAAACCACAAGTTCTATCTGTGTATTGAACTATCTCCAAATTATAGTCTGGGTGATACAATAATGGTCGAAGATATGCCTTTTCTCGACGATGAGAGTGATGATGAAACCAGTGAAGCATCGAGGACCCGACGTAGGAAAATAGAACACATCGAGATATGCGTTGATGAAGATGTTCAATGTAGACGATCAACCATGTTTGAAGACATTGAATTTATTCACAACGCATTGCCCGATATAGACAAAGACAAGATTGACTTGACAACTAACTTCTTCGGGTTAAAAGCCTCAGCTCCCCTTGTTATCGCAGCTATGACGGGGGGTCATCCTCAGACTAAGGGTATAAATGAACGGTTAGCTGCTGCAGCTGAAGAACTCGGTCTGCCTATTGGCGTTGGAAGTCAAAGAGCCGCAGTTGAAGATCCATCACTAACTGACACCTTCAAAATAGTTCGGGACCGTGCACCATCAGTTCCTGTGATAGCGAATATTGGTGCAACTCACATTGAAGCTGCCTCTGCTGCAATAGATATGATTGATGCTGATATCCTTGCTGTTCATCTAAATCCCCTTCAAGAAGCTGTACAACCAGAAGGCGATTGTAATTCTGAGGGAGTCATTGAGAGTATAGCTGAAATCGTCGATTCAGTGGATCTACCTGTCATTGTGAAGGAAACCGGTGCAGGGATATCTGCAGAGGTTGCAAGAGCTCTTGAGGAAATTGGTGTGGATGGAGTCGATGTCGGTGGAGTAGGTGGAACAAGTTGGGCTGCTGTTGAATATTTCAGAGCTCTGAAAGACGAAGATGAAGTCAAGGCTCAATTGGGTCTTGAATTCTGGGATTGGGGATTGCCTACTGCTCTCAGTGTGATTATGGTTTTAGACGCTACTGAACTTGATGTAATTGCAACTGGTGGAATTCGGTCAGGGTTGGATGTAGCAAAGGCTCTAAGTCTGGGCGCCACAGCAGCAGGTATTGCGCACCCTGTTCTAAGACCAGCTGTATATGGTTCGTCTCTTGATGTTATTGTACATTTAGAAAAATATCTTGAAGGTCTCAAAGTTGCTATGTATCTAAATGGATGTTCGACTGTAAGTGAAATGGCTTCAAGACCACTTATTATCAAAGGTAATTTGGTTGAAGCGTTACGTTCACTAGACATTGATTACAAAAAGGTCGCAGTCGGACTTTAACAAATCCCTACTCTTTGAAGATAGGATGTTCGTTTTCGAATACCATTCAACATTTGGACTGACTCCTCAATTGTATCTGCTACAGGAATTCCATTTAGTTCAAAGCCACGGATAATCACTTCATATTTAGCTAGATTTGGAACGTACGCAACAACAGTCTTGGGGTGCCGTTTTGAAACATTCGCCACTCGCGCTCCAATTTGTAGAGAAATTCCTGGTGCATAAGGCAGGAGAAGTAATAGACCTGCATCTATTGTTTCAAATGCCAGCATTTTATCCAAAACATTTTCGTAATCAATATCTGAAGCTGAACCAGTCAAATCACATGGATTTTTGAATGAAGCAATTTTTTGATAAGCAGGAGTCATAGCTAATCGCATTTGCTCTTGTTCTTCCTCAGAGAATGGAGGGAACTCTAACCCGTAACCTGCTGCTTCATCACTTGCAATAACTCCATGTCCACCGCTAACAGTGAGTGTGCCTATTCTATTTGTCTTCATTAATTTTGGCTTAAATGAGAACATCTTTGCATATGCCATTACTTCATCTTCGTCTAATGCATGAATAACGCCAAATTGACGAAAAGCTGCTCCTGCAATAGCTTGGTCTCCAGCAAGAGACGAAGTGTGGCTTTGAGTGGCTCTATGACCAGCTTCTGATTCTCCACCCTTAAGGACAACAACTGGTTTCTTTCTTACAATTTTTTGACAAACTTCGACGAATCTCTTACCTTCATTTTCTCCAAAACCTTCAATATAACAGATGATTACGTTGATATTGTCATCCTTGCCAAAATGCTCTACGAAGTCGGTGACCTTTGTTTGAGCTTGGTTTCCAATCGAGATAGCTGCTGCAATCCCAACTCTTCTATGTGCAAACTCCTCTAACCGTTCAATCAACCAGCCACCACTTTGTGATATGATTGCAACACGACCTTTTCTAGGTCTAGCAACACGTTCTGATGGGAGAAAGAATGTGTCTAAAACATCAGGAACATAGACACCAATACAGTTCGGTCCTACCATTGTGATTCCATATCTGTCTGCAATTTCAACTATCTCCGTTTGCAGATTTGCTCCCGATTCTCCAACCTCACCGAAGCCTCCTGAAACAACAATTACTGATCTGATCTTCTTCTCTCCACACTCGGTTAACACTCCTGGGACATATTTTGCAGGTACTGAGATGACTACGAGTTCGATATCATCTGGCGCTTCAGTAATAGATTTGTGAGCTTCTATACCCTCAATACATCCCCCCTTTGGATTAATTGGATATGTTGGTAAGGCATTCTCAAATGCAAGTTTTCTAAAAATAACATTTCCTGGAGAAAACGGATTTGAAGTAGATACACCCACAACAGCCGTTACTTTGGGATTGAGCATAGTCTTGAGGCCGGACATCGATTACCCTCGTTTATTGATTGAATCCGCATTGTAACCATCCCTTATATTCACTATGCCTGTCTGATCATTGAATATTTGATTTCTATGCGTTATGGCTTCATTTGAGACAAGATCTCGCTTGACCTTGGTTCAGCTAATATTGCGTGTTGTAACTTGCATAATAGTTTAGTAATCTCAGCATAAATGACCTGTCTTGCTTTATCACTTGCAGACTCTGCACTCTGGAGTGCTTCCTCACATTGCTGGTTGATTCTCTTGATTATTCGTTTTTCTAAATCAGGACCACCCCAGCCAAAACCGTCAAAGGCTGTCTGTGCTTCGAGTATCTTTTCACCTACATTCACATCCTTTTCCTTGAGGATGCCTTCAAGTCCTTGGAAATATTTACCAACTGCACGTTCTATTCTTTCTTGTTCAGAGTTGTTTAGATAATTTTCTTGAGTTCTCTTCTTCATCAGGTCTTGGAGGAGTCTTGCTCCAGGAGCCTCTGTTAGAAGGCTCTTTGTGACCTTTACGAGGATTCGCGCGGGGAGCTCAATCACGTCTCCGAAATATGGTGATTCTGACTTATATCGATGAATCTCTCGCAATACCTCCAACCAAAAGGTGGGAAGAAGGATATGACAGCGAGAGCTGTATTGCTGTACCAGACGTTGTGTTTGACCAATTAGACCAAATTGGTCATCTTCCACTTCTACTTTTCGGTAAGCTTCAACTGTCTTTACCTTCTCTTCTCCTACAAGAGGGACTAGCTCCGGTTCACCATCAGCAGTTTCACCTAGTGTGTGTCCAGCTTTTGTTGTGTCTTCACTCTGAGTTCCATCAAGAAATGATAGTATCTCAGTGGTTGGTGACTTCTCCATCTGCTTTGCTTTATCTGATAATTTAGGTAATAAGCTCTCAATCTGTGATAATCTCTTTACTATTAGACTCAGAATATTCTGAGTTGATGGGGGTACTCCCTTCATCGTTGTGGCTTCTTCCATCCATTTCCTTGTTCGCAAGAGACCTTGATTTAGTGAATCGACTCTATCGGGATCTATTATCCCTTCGACCTGTGAGCTCAGTAAGAAGTGGATTAAGGTTGAGTTCAATGTTACAATAAGTAACATCCTATCAATGAGGTCTTCGAATTGAAATGATGGAGTGTCAGACAACCTTTGATCACCACATTATTATTCCATAGTTTCACCGGGTGTCATGTAATAGCTGAATAATTCACGAAAGTCATTGATAGCATCAACAAGTTCCTTTCTAGAGGTTCCTTTTGAACGCATGAACCAACCCTGTTTAAGAGGCGATGCTCCGCTGTGAAGGTTCACAAGTTGTGTTGCTTCATTGATAATTGTGACAAGCTCTGGAATCTTTGGCAGTCCCAGTAAGAGGAGTAGGTCTGTTCTTGCATCTGGAATGTGATATTGTACATAGCAAGGAGTAATGGCTGCACCTGGAGCAATGAACTTGTCGAGTGCCTCCTTCACATGCATACCATACTCTGCTTTAGCAATATGAGTTGGTCCAGACATTACATAATAAACACTTTCTGCATTAGGTTCTTCTCCAACATCTGCATAGCTGCACTCTTTCACTGCATAGTCTATCATTGTCTTCAACTGGCGTGGCATGCTCCCTGCATCAGGAATCAGACCAACGTCCGCATAGAGCGCAGGCACAACGACAGGATCAAGTTTTCTAGAATAATCTGCGAGGTCGGTTGTAGGAAATACATCTTTGTGGCTTTCCCAGACACCCGGCGATAACATTGCTTCTACTACATCAAGAGCCATTGGATTTACCAGTTCGACAAATGCTTGTTCTGTCTTCTGCTCCATTGCTCCAGCTTCATCCAGAGTTGAAGGTACCATCTTCTCGATTGAATCAATGTCTGCGATGTCAACGTCAAGTTCTCTTCGGAGATAGTCAACAGTATCTCCTTTTCTCCACTGCAGGATTCTCTTTAACATTGTCCTGTTTGAGAGAAGAATAGTAAGATCTGCACCACGCTCTTGAAGCTGTGCTCGAAGCAATTTTGATACAGCCCAGATAGAGTTCAGAGCTTCGCTAGATTGTCCTTCAAATGGTAGTATCCCAACGACATAGACAAAGATTCTACGCCCTTCTTCTTCTTGGAATCTCTGTTTTAGAAGCTCAATCAGTGCTGGAGTACCACCACAACCTGTTCCACCACCTAGTGAAGTGAAGATACAGAATCCTGAGACCCCTTCAAAACCTAGATTGGCAAGTTGGTCGAAGATGATATCTTTGGATTCCATTATGGCATTATACCCATCCATGAATCTTCCACCCACGCCAATTTCTGACGCACCATACAAGAGGGTGTTTTCTTTCGGTATACCGTATTTTTGTCGGACCTTAGTGAGGTCTGCTCTATCGGTGTTGATGAGCAAATACCCTCTTACTCTGGATGGTAGTTTGTTATCACGACTTGTCTTGAGATATGAGCCTACTATATTTGACCCACATTCTCCAATACCAATGGCAAATACTTCAGCTGCCTTTGTTGTTTCATCAATATCTACGCTAGGATTACCTCTTAACATGGACTCTACCTCCTGTTATCCTTTCCTTGAAACCAGAGACTGTGCACTCTCTCTGATTGCCCAGGTCAGATATGAACTGATATCTTCTCTGGAATAGGTTTCTTTTATCTTCCTTACTGCATCTTCGATGAATTTGTCACGTTCCTCGGCCTTTGCAGATGGGCTGAATCCAGTCATAAACATCCGCAAAGATTTGTGCCAATCATCCATTGCAACTGCTTGGTCCAACCAACGTCTACGCATGTCTTCAAGATTGTGGAAACATTCAATTGCTTCATCCAAGCCTTGTGATGCATGCAGGGTTGTTTCCAGTTTCTTCATCTTATTGGTATCAAAGACGATTTTGCTGAATTCATTTGCATGTTTTTGCACGACTCGTTCAATAGTAGCGTAATACTGGCTCTTTGTCTTTAACTCGTTCTCGTACTTTTCTCCACTCATATTAGCAATATTTTTGATGACACTCAGCATTTCTTCTTGGATGTTAGCTAATGTCAGACAGACATCGAGTGCCTCATTGACATGAGGTGATTCATGCTCAAGCTTAGCAGGAACTTGATCGATGAGAACCTTTAATCGTTCTACAAACTCTGACATACCTTGATCCTCAAATAGAGTGACAGCGCCTTTAATCTGGACATATGCCTCATCTACTCTTTCTCTAATCTTCTTGTGGACTGCAGGTGATGTTGTCAGATTCATCAACTTGTCAAATGCATCTGCAGCATCCTCTAGTTCTTGGGGTGGTTTCTCCTGTAGATCATTTAGCATCTTTAATTCCTTGTCTACTTTAACACCGATGCTACTGGCTTTCTCCAGCGATGTCTTCAGAGATTCAACCTCAACTCCAAGTTTGTCAATGACCTTTGATTGAATTTTCTTTTCATAGATCTCAATCATTTTTCTAGCAATTGCTGGCAAAGCAAAGACATTATCAGCTGCAACTCCAACATTGTTCAACTCACTAATTGCTTCCTGAACCTCTGTTGGGATTTCAACTCCTGCTCCCATTAACTTTGCAGCAGCCAATCGAATCTTTACACCTAATCTATATCTTAGATTCTCCAAGGAATCTTTTGCTTTCGCGAGCATTGTTTCCTTAATTGACCGCATCTCTGTTTTGATTTCTGCGAAGTCATCCATCCCTTGGATTTTTGTTGATCCTTCATCCAATTCAACGACAATAGGCATGAAGATCTCAGCATATGCGGGTTTGATAGTCTGGAGGTCTTGAACAATGGCATCAATCTCTTGTTGACATGCATCTCTAAATGTAGCAACACCGCTTTCGACAGCACCTCGAAGTGTTGACAGGGATTCGAGGAGATATGTAATTCCACCCTCTAACTCTTCCACTTTTGGTGCCTTCTTACTTAATTGTGCATGGTCAAGAACCCTATCCGCAGATGTAGCTAATTCATTGAATCTAGTAAGGTATGACCGGATACTATCGGTGATGTTCCTTCTATGATCATCATCCATGGATTTTGCTTTCAGATAGATTCTGACCATTTCATCAATGTCTGCATTCTTGAGAGCACTCTTAGACTCAGCAATAAACTGACGGACTGTAACAACATCTTTGATTCCTGTATCATTAGGAACTTCAGTTGCTTTTTCTACATCATCAAGCAATTCGAAAATCTGTTCGCGTAATGCGATTCTTACTTGCCCTTCCCATTCGACCATACGCTGGTAGCTTGAAAGTAGTGCTGCAATACCTTCTCCTTCAACACTAACACTTGGTGGTGTAGGAATTACATTAGAAGTCGTGGGTATGCCACCATCAACAATCTTCTGAGTCACTTCGTGTTTCATGTTTATGATTTTGTCTCTGAGCATGTTGCCAAGTTTAATTTTTGAAGTATGAAGTTGATTCTCAATAGAAACAAGTTCTGTAAGTGTTTGGGCTTTTGCTCCATCTCTGGCAAGCAATCTCAGTTGCTGAGAAAACTCAATGGGTAATTCCAGTCCTAATCTTGATGCAGTTTCAACGGATGCTTGAAGAGAATCTGTATCACTCACAAGAGAAGAACCTAGGAGTCTACTCACCTCATCTTTTCGCCCATCAAGGTATTTTCTATCTTGAAGAAGCTTGTCATGAAGTAGGATAAGATCTTTCATAGATAATCCAGTTACATCCTCGTATGAAACTGTTGTTGACACCTCACTCTTATCGATGGTAATATGTCGTTCATAAGTTTCCACGGTGGCTTTATTCTCATCCAATGTAGATTTTACATCCCGGGACACATCTTGCTGGATGACCACATGCTGTTTTGAGAAAATCTTAGCAAATTCAAGAAGTTTTTCAAAGTCTTTTAGGTCTCCAGCACCAATGCCTGGAAAACTAATACTGACGATTGCTTTTGTTTCAGCAGGTTTGATAGTTTCCAGCTTAGGAGCCATTGAAATCACATCTTTATGCTCTTTCTTGAAATGCTCAGCAAAATCTCGTGTTGCTCTCATAAAGGCATCTTCAAGTTCGTTAGCACTTTTGTCTACCTCAGTTTGCACTTTTCTCTTCTTTAGTAGACCCGCAGATGTTAGATCATTTTCTTGTTTGCTCAAGTTTGCAAAGATATCATACAGATGTCTAACCTGACGACTTGCTTGTTCTTCCATTGTAGGGTTAACAGTCACAAGTATTCCTTTTAATTCGGCGAACTTGTCCAGTTCTCGCCTCCAGCCGTGTGAGTCCAATATGCCTACCTCCGTCTAGTATGGCTTTTTCACCATGGATTTTTTAAGTGCTTTCTGTTTGTTGATTATCCCTTTTCAACGATTGTGTCATGTACTCCTTCGGTTAAAGGCCAATAAATCGTTATTTCTGCCTTTTTTTGTGTACAAAGAAACTAACATAAGTCGTCCCAAATCTAATTATTTACTCTAAAAATAGTTAGTGATTAAGAATGGACCGTTCATCACTCAACAAAAATAATTCTGCCCTAGTAAGTCATGAAACCGTATCAGTACTCGAGGTAGATGTAGTTGATATTGATTATGATGAAAAATACCTCTATGCAGCATGTTCTGATTGTTATGTTCGGGTTTATTCCAAATCAGACTGGCAAATTGCTGCTGAGCTTGGTGAAACTGATACTGAACCCTTGGCAGTAGATGTAGATGATGAGCAAGTATATGCTACCTGCGATAAGAGAGTCTATGTTTGGAAGAAAGAAACATTCGGAATGATAGGTTGGTTTGAGTTAAGTTATCACGCAGTAACATCTTCTCTCCAAGGTGACTATTTCTTTATTGGAGCAAAAGAAGGCAGGTTAGTTTCGATTCAAAAAGATACACATGAAACATCAAGCTGGCAATTACATAAATCTGACATTACAAGTATATGGTCTGATAACAAGATAATTTGTACAAGTACGAAAAAGGAAGAACCGCGTGTTTGGTTAAAAGATTCTAGTAGTGCTCCTTCTGAATTAGCTCGCCTTGATAAAAAAGGGAAAGGCGGCATTGTAATCGGGAACTCTGAGTTCATATTTGTGGGAACACCTACTGGAGAAGTAGCTGTATATGACAGAACCAACTGGGATCTCTCTCACACTTTTGAAGAAAGAAATGGTACTGTAATATCTTCGATGTGGGCAAGTGAATATTATCTCATAGTAGCTGAATCTACAGGGATTTTGACATTTTGGGATACTAAACGTGGTGAGCAGATTGGTAGTATCTCTCTAGATGGAGTCAAAATTAGGTACGTAACTGCTGATCATGATTTACTCTATATCACAACAACATCTAGTTTATACATTGTACGGATTAGTGTTAACGGTCAACCACTTGATGTAAGTTTAGAAGGACCTATGGTATGGAAAGAGAGTCTCCTCAAAACATCCCCTTATGATGTTCTTGAAGAGGTTTTAGAACGAGAGCGTGAAGGTGATGCTCGATTTCAGGATGGAGGATTCCATGAAGCTGTTGTTGAATATGAGAATGCGATGAGACTTCTTATTGATAATACCCATGCATTACAAGAAGTACCTAAGGAACGGCAGCTATTGACAGATGAAATCAATTCTCGTCTTGGAAAAGCTCTGTTGAAGGCTAAGATTCAAGAACTCAATACCCTCATTCATGACATACAGCAACTCTCTGAAGAATTAGAAGTTCTGAAACGGACTGAAAAGAATCCTGAAGATGTGGAAAAACTATGGACGTCAGCAAGTCGTATCATTAAGGAGAGTACCAATCTCGCCGAAGCCCAGTCTGATGATATGCTCAGTTACCAATTGACTCATGTCGTTGAAACTCTAAAAGATGAATTAACTAATGCGATGACTCGATATGATAAATTCAGGGAGACTATCAATAATACGGTCAGCCTTACCAGACAGATTTCAAACGAATGGCGATTGATGGAGAGAAAACGTACTAGTCTTGATGAGCGAAAAGATTTTCTTGAAAAGGCAATAAAGCGCTTGGAAGAATCTTTGGAAACTGCTGAACCAGAAGGTGAGGTAGAACAGATTCTAACTGATGCATTGAATAAATATAAAAAAATTTTCAATCAAATTGATAGAATCCTATCTTCGTACGATATCGAGAAAGAAGAAACATTTTCAAATAGTGATGAAGCAGTTGAAGCGATGAAGGGTTTCCTTAGTATCCTACCGAAGAAACGTGAATCACTAAAGAATATTCAAAATCCTTCTAAACTCAAGGAAGAATGTCTAATTCTAATGAAAGTGATAAATCAGGCAATTGAAACTGCAAAGAGCTTCAAATTATCAAAAGAAGTTACATCTCTTGAGTCCGAGCTTGAGCTCCTACAAAACACTCTTGAAGAAATCGATTAACTTGCAGCAATTCCAGATATTGATGGATAATCCTCCTCAATGAAATCATCATCATCAACAATATCTACCCAGTCCTCACCAAGCTCTCTTAGTGATGGATCAATTGAGAAAGCAATCTCGGCCGCTTGGACCGCTTCATTATAGTCGTCGAAGTAAAGATAGCATAACGCGAGATTGTACCATGAAACAGCAGAATTTGGATTCAGGTCAAGTGTTCTCTGAAGTGCCTCTTCGGCCTCTTCCCACCGTTCCTCGGCCAGAAGAACAGTACCAAGGAGTTCCCAATCTCTAACCCTTCGTGGATTAATTCTGAGACTCTCCTTTAATGCATCAATTCCCTCAGTAGTTTCATTCATCAAGAGATGAAGAAATCCCTTATCCGCCCAGCCGGTGTGAGATGTGGGCTGGATACGAAGGAGATTATTAAGAGCTTCAATTGCTAATTTTGGTTTGCCCATTTCTAAATTGCAAATGACAATATTCTCCCAGGTTTTAGGATTGTTTGGATCAACTGAAAGTTCCTTTTCCAATGTGGATAATGCTTCATTATAGAGCTTCTTCTCGATAAGGGATGCAGCCCTGCGTATAGGGTCTTCAGCATCATTACACTCAACAGTCTGTTTTTCCACTCTTGATCATTCCTTACCACTTGTTTTCTATGAAGCTATTGATTTCGAATTTGAGTCCCAGCAAATTTGAAGAAAAACCTTGTTCTGACTGCATCTTCGGATTATTCAAATTTTGTTTCAGTTGATATTCTAATGTCAATAGGAAAGGACAAAACAGAACCCGAGTTATTACTATAAGAAGTAGGTGATTGGGATGCGATTTCGAGTACGGTCAGACTCAATGCATCTTTCAACCATCGAAACCCATCTGTTAGATTCCCATCCTCATTAAGAAAAAGAATTAACAGTGGACCATCTTCAATCATAGGCTCTCCATCTTGTTCATATGCAACAATCATGGTTGAATAGATCTTCTCAAGAGGGTCACCAATCGGAGTATATCCACTTAATTCCCCATAGACAATCGTCTTTGTATATTCAATCGAATGACCATCTACACTTCTAGCGATAACGATATAGTTCTCCGGAAGATCTAATATTTGTTCAAGAAGATATGATATTTTCACACCTGTATAATTGAAAGGTCCAATAATTTCTCCAGACTTTTTCTTGTATCCACCTTCTCCATGCGTTGCTGGGAGTAATCGTAGTTCACTCTCTGATAGCTCTATTGTTGTATTGAATAGATTCTGAAGGACTTCAATTCTAATTACGTTCGAAACCCATTGGGGCCCTGCGGCAGCAGGGTCTGGATTAGTTGTAGTATTAGCATCAGCATTCGAATAATAACCATCCTCAGGTAGAAATGTCAATCTAAACCCATCTTCGTAATCTGGTACTGTAAGGCCCTCATATTCATATGCTAATACCATATCTCCTTGAACATCCCAATAGCTTTGATTTGGGTACACTTTTGCATATTCAAATATTTGAGAATAATCATCCTTTGAGATGACCCTGATAGACTCGTCATCTTCCATTCCACCTACTAAATCAATTAAATTTGATACTTTTACTCCGGTGTAGATACCTTCTCCACGAATATTCCCGTAAGTGTTTTGATAGGAACCATTTCTTGAAACTGCGGTCATTGAAAGCAAATCAGCTAGAGTTACATTTGTGGCAGTGCCGTCAACTCCTACTACAGTCACATAGTAGATCTGATTATCTTGTTCCTGAGATTGTGGTTGAAGAAACACTAAGCCTATTAAAGATGCACCTGCAATGATGATGGCTATTATTAATATTCCAATAAGTTTTGTTTTTTCCAAGTCCATGATTTGCACCACCATCCGATATGTACAATGGTGCTAATCGGCTAGTAATTTAAACCTTAGGGCATAACAAGTAACTACAATGTGGAAGTAGATAGCGGCGCAGCTTTATACTCCATTTCCCCTGAATAATATAAATCAAGAACGCGTGTTTTCTTGACCTTAATGATGATACCATCCAGGACGTAAATATAACCGCTTACAGAATGACCTGGCTTTATTAGAGAAGAGCAATTGCTTCTATTTCTACACCAACATCTTTTGGTAATCGTGCAACCTCAACTGCAGCTCGTGCAGGTGGCGGGTCTGAGAACCATTTCGCATATTCTGCATTCATCTCTGCAAAATCATTCATATTCTTTAGAAATACGGTCACTTTGACAACTTTGTCCATTGATGAACCTGCAGCTTCGATTACACCTTTTACATTTGACAAAGATTGTTTTGTCTGTTCTGTGATAGATCCACTGACTAATTCTCCTGTCTGGGGGTTAGCTGGAATCTGACCTGAACAGAAAACAAAACCATTTGCTTTGATTCCTTGTGAATAAGGTCCAATTGCTTTTGGAGCTTCTGTCGTTGAAACCTGTTTTAGATTCATTTTAATCAGTCTAGTTGATATTCTACCATTCGATTAATGTAGCGGTATATTCATTATCTTCTCTCAGGTGGTGGGGGTATTGCATATCCTCCAACTATTCGGGTTCCAGTTTCACCTCTAAGAGCTCGTGTAAGATTTGGAGGATCAGTAATAATTGCCATCTCGCCACCATTCTTAATGAATTCAATACATGACTCAATCTTCGGTAACATGCTACCTGGGGCAAAATGACCCTCGTCAATATACTTCTGAGCTTGGATGTGATCCATTTTATCAATTGGTTGTTGATTCTCTTTTCCATAGTTGAGATATACCTTTTCAACTGCAGTTGAGATGATTAGGACATTTGCATCAAGACCAGTTGCTAATAGGCTTGATGCTCGATCCTTATCGATGACAGCAGCAATACCTTCGAGGTCGCCACTTTCAGTAGCAATGACCGGTATACCTCCCCCACCAACTGAATATACAACAATACTCTGGTTGATTAAGGCTTTAATTGCTTGAAGTTCAATAATCTCTTTTGGAATCGGTGAGGGTACTACCCTTCTCCAACCTCTGCCTGCATCTTCCTTTACAATCCACCCGTCTGAATTGGCTCTTGCCATTGCAATCTTTTCATCCATAAATGAACCAATTGGTTTGTTTGGATTATCAAAGGCAGGATCTTCCTTTGAAACTCTGACTTGTGTTACTAGAGATGCGACATTCTTGTCAACACCTCTGCGATTGAATTCATTAAACAGAGCACGTTGGATCATATAACCTATAGCGCCTTGAGTATCAGCGCCGCAATAATCAAGTGGAACTGGATGAAGTTCATGCTCTGCAAGCTCTGAACGCCTTAGTATAAAACCGACTTGAGGACCATTACCTGAAGTAATGGCTACGTCCCAACCTTGTTCTATCATATCTGCGATGTGTTGGCATGTTTCTGCCGTTGCTGCATATTGATCTGGAATTGTTTTATGGTCTTTATCCCTAATGAGGCTGTTTCCACCGATTGCAACTACTGCTTTTTTGGCCATAGGTAATCTCTCCGAATTGAAGGTTGTTTCTTTTTCATATCTCCTAATTAAACGAATGGGTTGGTGTTTTTTCTTGTTGAATGCTTTAAAACTCGCGGAGCCATTCATCCAAATAGAAACTCTCTAGTTCATCAGCTTCTGAACTCTCTTTACCTGTCATCCCATCTACTAATGTCTTGGTTCTAATCAAAATCTTATGGTCTTTTTTCAACAGCTCTTGCACAAACTCCAGTGTCTTCTCCATGATTGTCTCTCTACTTACTAACATATCTGCAAGTCCAATCTGCATTGCTTCCTTCGCTGATACCTTTCGGGTTGTCATAAGAATATCTTTTGTGCGAGCTGGTCCTATGAGGTGCAAAAGATTCGAAGCTGCTCCAGCTCCTGGAAATATTGCTAACTCCACTTCTGGTAAACGAAAGACTGCTGAATCGGAGAAGATCCTAAAATCACAAGCGCAAGCTACCATTGCACCAAAACCAATCGCATAACCGTTGACTGCAGCTATAGTAACACAGTTTCTATTTTCTCTTATTTGTCTAATTGTTTTTTCAAGAAGTTTGAAGAAATCAACAGCAGCTTGACCTTGAAGATTTTTCACCATCTCCAAATCGAAACCTGCACTAAATGCACGGTCTCCTTCTCCTGTAAAAATGATTATTCTCACTTGAGGGACATTAACAATCTTCGAAACTTGTTCATAGAATGCTTCAAGCATTTCTTTGGTGACAGAGTTGAGTTTATCCGGTCTTGATATTTTCACGATAGCATACGAATCCTGAATTGATACCAAGATTTTACCTGACAATAAATATCACCCTACGAGCCTTGTATGATACTATAAATCTGAATAAAGTCTTTGTTTACGATTACCTCTTACACGCACTGCAATCATCCTTTACATGAGCTGAGAATCGTCTATGAAAATCACACATTGCGCCATCATCTCTAATGATCTTAATTATTCTATTAATTTCTCTAGTCATTATTTCAAACATATCTTCATCGCTCATATGTTTCTCAAAGGCGTTAATCATCGCATCTGCTGACTTGTCAAGTTCATGCAGAAATTTTTGAGGGATATCAATTTGGTCTCCACGTGACCTTATCCCCTTCTTCTTTAGCAGATATTGTGTAATTGCTGGTTCAGTAACACCCAGCATCCTAGCAATTTCCTTCTGATTTATCTTATGGTCTTTCTTTTTCCCATCTTCTCCAATTCTTGGAACTGTTTTTGTCTTCATGATTTTTGCCAGTTCTTTTCGAATTGCAGGAAGGACATACCATACTTCCACTTCTTGTGGCATCATCCAGGTCCGTCTCTTGATTTGCTTTTTATCTGCTATTGACATACGAATCCCTCGATATATATATTCACAATAGTGAATCTGCTCACAGCAGAATATAAAACTGTTGGCGGAGGCATCTCTCGCTTAAGATGGATGGACACTCTTAATAGATACAATATCAAAGTTGGAATAGGTGCTTCGTTTGGATGATAGTGTTCTAACTTCTATTGCAAAAGCTCTCAATAATTCTAGGCACCTAATAGCACTCACTGGAGCTGGAGTTTCTAAAGAATCTAATGTACCTACTTTTCGCGGCCCTGATGGTTTATGGAGAAATTATGATGCAATGCAGTTAGCTACACCTGACGCTTTCCATCGAAATCCTGAGCTTGTCTGGGAATGGTATTCTTGGCGGCAAGGTCTTGTAAGTGCGTGTACACCAAATCCTGCTCACTACATATTAGCCAAATGGGAACAATTTGGTTTACTCAAAAGACTCATAACTCAAAATGTGGATGGACTTCATAGAAGAGCTGGTTCAAAACACATTCATGAAGTTCATGGTAATCTGTGGGCTTTGAAATGCACATCTTGTGCATACAAGGGAAGACTTGATGCTCCCGCAGATGGAATTCCATCTTGTCCTTCATGCAATAGCAATTTACGTCCAGATGTTGTCTGGTTTGGTGAGAGGTTAGATAGTGCTATAATGTCGAATGTTTACGAGGAATTTCAGCAATCTGATGTTTGCATTGTCATTGGTACTTCTGCTCTTGTTCAACCAGCTGCATCTTTTCCTTTCATTGTAAAACAAAATGCGGGAATAATCATTGAGATCAATATTGAACAGACTCCATTGACATCAACTGCAGATTTTTATTTACAGGGAAAAGCTGGAAAAATCCTACCAATCCTTGATAACCTGCTTAGCTAGTCAATTATTCACGTCTTCTCGCGATTACTGCTCTTCTACGGGCTTCTCGTGCTTTATCTGCTGCTCCTAGTCTATCAAAAGCTCCAGCCATTTTTTCAAGAACTTCTGGTCTCTGTTCTCCGGATTTTAAGAGTTGAATGTAAAGACTAAATGCGTGATTTCTATTTCCACGAAGCTCCATGCACTGAGCCAAGTAGAACATTGCATCATGATGGTTTGGAAATATTTTCAATGTTCTCAAGAAGCACTTTGCGGCTTCTTTGTATTGACCTAAGTTGTACTGAGATAGTCCGAGCTTCATCCAATAATCTTCATTATTTTCATTGAAATTAATTGCATTCTTAAGAGGTTGGATTGCATCCTGCCATCTCTCTAGTTTTTGAAGACATGAACCATATAGGTACCATGCTTTTTCATTTCCGGGACCTTGTCTTGTTGCCTTACGTAGCACCTCTTCGGCTTCATTATATTTCCGTTTGAGAATCAACAAGGAACCTAATTTTAACCATCCCTCACTACTGAGTGGATCAAATTCAAGACCTTTTTTGTAAGCTCTCTCTGCTTCATCATAATCTCGTTTTCTCATATGTGTTTCAGCTGCAGTAAACCATGTTCTTGCATAGGATGTATCCCTTGGTCGTGATGTTTGAGACGCCTCCATCTTTGCACTTACTTCTTGGATATATTTTTGAGGAGCGATACTTCCGGTTTTGTCTGGTTGAATAGACTTCTTTTCAGGCATCATAACATCGTCAACTAGTTCTGTGTCTGCAATGTCATCATCTATAATTTCATATTCTTGCTTATCATGAGTTTCGATTGTTGTGATTTCATCGATATCTTGATGATGTGGCTCCCCTATTACTGAGAGAATGTTACCCCACTCATTATTCAGAGCAGCCTCAATGACAACTCTTCGAGGGCTCTTCCAATCCTCTCCCTTTCTTATTGCTCCTGAAATGATTAGGCTTCTTAGTTTTGGCCACGTAATCTTCAATTTCTTACATTGCTCTATTGCTCTTTTTCCTGCCCGTTCAGCATCTGTCTCTCTTCCAACCGAAATGAGAATTGCTGCAAGGATTAACCATGCAATCGGGTAGTTCTCTTCTAGCGCTAAAGCTTTCTCTATCGCAATCTCGGCTTCACTTGCTTTTCCCCTTGATGCTAAATAGCATGCTGTCTTGAACCATCCGGAGGCAGTATCCTCATTATTTAGATTGCTCAATTCCATTGATTTTGAAGAATCTTTCCTCAGCAACTCCACTATCCAACTATGTCTATTTCATATTATACCAATACATGAAGCCTAATTAGATTTACAGTCGAAAGAGGTAAGAGATAAATGGAACTTAGTATTGTTTCAGTGAGAGGTTGAGCCTAGTGAAGGTACTTATCACTGGAGCAACAGGTTTTGTTGGTCGAAAACTTATTCCTCGAATCTTGGAGGAAGGGCATGAAGTAGTTGCCTTGGTCCGTTCTACTAGTAATATTGAAGGTCTTCCTAAACAGGTTGAGGTTCGAGAAGCGGATTTACTCGATATTACGAGTCTAGAGGCTGCAGTTCAAGATATTGATGCTGTTATTCATCTCGCGGCATACTTCGACTTCTACCCGAGTTCTGTAGATCTCATGTACAGAGTAAATGTAGAAGGCACAAAGAATCTAATGTCTGCATGTGTAGGCACTAAGGTTGAGAGATTCATCTATTGCAGTTCTACTGAAGCAATAGGACCCGTTCGATTTCCTCCAGGGAATGAAGATACCGAACTCAATCCCTCCTTTGATTATGGTCATAGTAAAGTATTAGCTGAGCAAGCTGTTAGGGAGATTACAAAAGACACTAACCTTGACCATGTTATTTTACGGCCAACCGGAATTATGGGGGAGGGCGATCTTTACACTGCATTTGAAGCGATTGAGGCTGTTAATGATGGAGCAATCCCTGTTTTGCCTGGTGATGGTAACAAACGGCTCATGTATACTCATGTTGATGATGTGGTTGAGGGATTCATCAAAGCTCTAACTTCGAAATCAGCTCTCAATGATACGTTCATTCTCAGTCCTGACGCAGGTCTGACCTATAATGAACTATTCGAGTATGTAGGAGAATGTTGTGGAGTTAAACCTCCAACACGGAAGATACCAACAAAGATTGCCAAAATTGGAATTGGTCTACTTAGTCCATTGAAAAACCGTCGTAAGACCACTTTCCTGTGGCACATGAAAACAGTCCAGAGCATGGATGAAGATCGTCTATATGATAATTGTAAAGCTAAACGAATTCTCGGTTGGAAACCAATGGTTACAATGAAAGATGGCTTGAAACGAGCTATTGATTGGTATTTTGAAAATGGATTTCTCAAGAAGAGGTCATAAAACATGGATCCTCTTATCGGTCTAATTCTTATCATATTACCAATTATACTTGCCTTTGTACTTCTAGTATTTCTACACAAAGCAGCTGACATAACTGGTGTCATTGTCTGGCTAGTCACGGTGCTAATTGCTATCCTAGCTTTTCAAACGGATATCACCATTACACTGATTGCGAGTCTGGCAGGAATTATAAAATCATTTCCAATTTCGCTAATGGTGGCAACATCCATTCTGATGATGACTTTCATGCAGGAAACGGGAGCTCTTCAGAGATTAATTGTTTTTTTCAAGACCTTGGGCGGCGGAAGTAGACCGATGCAGATATTGATGATTAGCTTTGGGCTAGGTCTTTTTCTCGTTGGGATTGGTGCAACTCCGGTTTCGATGCTTCCACCAGTTATGCTCGCGTTAGGATTTTCACCAATGGTAGCTGTAGCATTACCCTCAATTGGTTATGACCCCCTAACGACATTTGCTCTCCTCGGCGTACCGGCGGTAGTATTTACTGGTGAATATTCTACATGGGGTGCTACTATTTCACTCCAAGAAGCAGGTACTGTCTTCGCGTGGTTCATGCCCATAGTTAGCATGGGAATTGCTATTTCCATGCTTTGGATAGCAGGTGGTCGAAAGCTCTTATTCAGCAAGGAAGGAGTAACACTAGCAGCTATGTGTGGCTTGACAGCTGGTTTGATGGCAATTGTATGTAATTTTCTTCTGCCACTCACCACTTTGACCAATGTATTTGCTGGAGCTGCAGTGCTTCTGATTTTATTTGTCTACAACAAAACACGCGGTAAATCTATTATCGATCGTACAATTTTGGATGATAAAGATCGTGAGATAGAATCAGAAATGAGTCTGAGTAGAGCTAGTATTCCATGGGTTGTTTTAGTCATTCTCTGCTTGGCAACAAACATGATACCTCAAATATTCGACTTTCTCTATAGCGACCTTGCTCTGCCCGTCACTATTGGAGCTTATCCTAATCCTATTGAAACGAGAGTTGTATGGCAAGCATACACACTCATGTTGTTCTCGACCATTATATCGATGCCATTTCTAAAGACAGACAGGGAAGTCTTGAAGAGAACTTTTTCCGGATTCAAGAAGCGAGCTCCCAGACCAGTTCTTGCAGCAGCAATATTCTTTGCGATGGCAGAGATTCTAAATTTCAGTGGTTGGCGTATTAATGAAACTGGAATATGGCTTAATCCTACCAATCTTGCCAATGGTCTTGATCCAACGAATAACATGATATTCTTATTGGCTTCAATGACAGCAGGTCTCGGGTTGTTATACCCAATAATTGCACCGTTCCTTGGTCTCTTGGCTGGTTTCATCTCTGGTTCAGAAACTTCAGCTATTGCTATGTTCACAAAGTATCATATTGAAACTAGTAATATTATTGGGGCGAATGCGGTTGTAGTTTCTGCTTCAAATGGCATTGGTGGGGGACTTGCAAGTGTACTTAGCCCGGCTAAGATTCAGAATGCTGCAGCTGTCATCGATAAGATTGGCATTGAAGGACAAGTGATCCGCTATGGTTTAGTTGTTGCGCTTCTAATGACATGGGCAACTGCTATTCTAACTATGCTACAGGCATTTACTCTCACTACTACGCTTTTAATAATCATTGCAACTATGATATTACTACCAATGATCTTGGGTATGTTCCTTTACCTTAGAGATAGTCAAAGGAGAAGAGAATCAACACTAATGAATTAGTTTTATCAAAAAAAAGATGTTCTTTCGAAGGTGTTAAATGTTATAAAACCAGATTCGTTTTCGAACTGGATAGTTTATGAAGTTCACACACCAACTAGTAAATAGAGTGCAAAACTAATGTCAGAGACTAATCTCACTTATTGGCGGGAAAAAAGCTTCTACATAAATCCTACTTCTCGTTGTACAAATAATTGCTTATTTTGTGTGCGTCGATTTTCCGAGGGTGTCTTTGGTTTCGACCTTCAAATGCAAAAAGATCCGACTCCGGAGGAGTTGGTTAGCGCAATTGAGCAAACGCTGACTGATGAATTTGATGATATTGCTATCGTTGGATTTGGTGAGCCTTTACTCAATATTGATGGCGTATTGGCTTCAATCAGAAAGATAAAGACAATGACGGATATTCCAATAAGGATGAATACAAACGGACAAGCTCTGTTGATTTATCCTGAAAGAGATGTTCCTAAAGAACTTGAAGAAGCAGGTCTTGACAGAATTCAAATCTCTCTTAATGCACATAATGAAGATACCTACCTCCGTTTATGCGAACCAAAGTTTGGTCGTATTGCCTATCATTCAATACTTGATTTTGCTGAACGATGCAAACATCTTATGAGGGTTGAGCTCTCAGCAGTCGACATTCCAGGTGTTGATATAGAAGCTTGTAAAGGCATTGCTGAACGAATGGGCGTCGATTTTCGTGTTCGTGTCTTTAAGGGACCTGATGGTACCCTTGATGGAATACTACGTACATTGACTACTTCATGATAATATGCCAACCTAGTGGACAACTATATTTGTATGAGCACTATTTAGTTAGGCATGACTTTGAGAAAGCTCCATGATGGAATGTATGTAGACACAGACGAAACTAATGGTGGCAACCATGGAGCTATTGTCTTAGATAATGAGGTTCTCATGATTGATTCAGGAATGATTCATACAAAGAGTCGGACATCGAGAAGTTATCTTGAAACAGAAACAGGATTGTCAATTAAAAAGTTGATTTTCACTCACTCACATGGTGATCATGTTTATGGTGCTCAAGCATTTGAACCCGTTCTGCTAATCTCTTCAGAACCAATGTACAAGCGTTGTAAGGTAAATCTAGCAACTGAATGGAAACGCGATGTTATCTTAGATAGATATTCTTCTGCAAAGGAAGATAGACCTGAGTTGTGGGAAGCTCTTCAGACTTTATCAATCAGGGTACCTGATGTTGTATTTGATAATATGATCTCTATTGGAGATGAGAAACAAGTTACGGCCAAATTAATGGGTGGGCATACATCAGGTTCTTCAATTATCATTTCTCACGAATGCAATACTGTCTTTGTTGGGGATCTGATTTTTAGTGGGCAATTTCCATATGGTGGTGATTATACATGTGACCCTGATCGTTGGATTCAAGCACTGGAAGAAATTCATGCAGCAGAATATGAGACTATAATTCCGGGTCATGGTCCTATCTGTAATCAAAATGAGCTTGAGGAGTATGTTGAAGCACTTTCAGAGCTCAAACAGAGTGTGAAGGACGCAATTAAGACAGGACTTTCCCTTGAATCATTTATCAACCGTCAATTCATACCTACTACTCTAAGAAGTGGTTTTGAACGGTTTGGAGAGGTCACAGTGAAGCATTGGTTTGACTTCTATTCGTGAGGAATCATGATGAAACTTATCGAGCCAGTATCTATCGGAGACCTTAATCTAGACAATCGATTAGTAATGCTAGCAACTCATCTAGGATACTGTCGTGAGGATGGTATAGTAACCGACAAGCTATTAGCTTTTTACCGAGAGCGTGCAAAATACAGACCTGGTCTAATTATAATTGGAGGTTGCTACACTGAACATCTTGGTATGAGTGGTCCAACTATGATTGGAATCTCACGTGATGAACATGTAGATGGTCTAACAAAGCTAACTGACATGATTCACTCTTATAAGGTCCCCGTAGTAGCTCAACTCTATCATGCTGGTCGTTATGCTCACTCACTTTTTCTTGGTGAACAAGCAGTTTCTGCATCAGCTGTACCTTGTAGATTGACTCGAGAGACCTCTCGCGAGCTATCCATTGAAGAGATTCACCAGACTATTGAGAATTTTGGAATGGCTGCAAAGAGAGCAAAGAAAGCTGGATTTGATGCAGTAGAAATCTTAGGTTCCGATGGGTATATCATTAACCAGTTTCTAGCACCTGTTACAAATCAGAGAGAGGATGAGTATGGTGGTAATTTTGAAAATAGGGCTCGCTTTTCACTTGAGCTCATTGAAAATGTGAGAACTGCTGTGGATCCTAAATTTCCTATTTTATACCGTATGAGTGGCGAAGACTTTGTTCCTAATGGGCTTACACTTGACGATAACAAAATCTTAGCACCAAGATTTGTGGATGCTGGTGTTGACTGTCTAAATGTAACGGGTGGTTGGCACGAGACCTGTGTTCCACAAATTACGATGGATGTTCCTCGAGGACATTATTCGTACCTTGCAGAAAATATAGCAGATATTGTTGATGTTCCAGTAATTGCATGCAATAGAATCAACAGTGTTTCAATAGCAGAGCATATTCTCTCGCGTGGGAACGTACAACTGATAGGTATGTCTCGCGGGCTTATTGCAGATCCACGATTTCCTGCTAAAGCACGAGAGGGCAAGAAACATCTCACCCGACCATGCATTGCTTGTAATCAAGGATGTCTTGATCATGTGTTCATGATGGAACCTGTCACTTGTGCAATCAATCCCTTAGCTGGATATGAAACTGAAAAGATGCTTGGTCCACCAGGTAAAGGAAAGATTGCAGTGGTTGGTGGTGGTCCTGCAGGGATGGAGGTTGCATGGTTACTAGCAATGCGTGGATTCCGTGTCACCCTATTCGAGGAGAAGAAACGACTAGGAGGGCTCCTGAATCTGGCTGCAAAGATTCCGGGGAGGAGTGAGTTTGCTGCATATGTGTCTTATATGGAACGTGAGTTGAAAGCTGTTGAAGTAGACATCCGAGTTAACACACTTGCTGATTCCTCTTCAATAGTTGCAGAAGGATTTGATTTTACTATATGTGCAACTGGAACTGTTGCAGGGGCACCTCCAATAGATGGCATTGAGATGTCGCACGTGACAAGTGCATATGATGTTTTGTCTCTTGAATTGGAAGAGCTAGGTGACATAGTGGTCTTGGGGGGTGGTGCATTAGGATGTTATACTGCGCTCTATCTCTCATCACATGCAAAATCAGTTCAGATAATCGATGCGGATGAAGCCTTAGGTGTAGATCTAGGTCGTACTACACGATGGGTCATTCTCAAAGCTCTCAAGGAGAGGAATATTCAGACCAATGTAAATGCAGAAGTTATTCAAGTTGAGAACAAATATGTAACTGTCCTTCAAGATGACAAGTACTATCAAGTTGATGCTGATACTGTTGTGCTTGCAACACGACCGCAACCAAGAGACCGTCTTATAAAACAACTTGAGAAGAAGGGTCTCAAATTTGACCAAGTGGGTTCAGTCAAGAATCCCATGGATTTGTTAGTTACAATCCACAGTGCATTTGATTTCGCATCTAAGTTCACTTTATAGACCATTATTGCTTATCTTGTACAACTCTGCCTTAGAGAGAATTCTTATAATGCTTCAAATGAACTGCCACATTATCCCGGAATAATTGGAGACAAGATAATTGGCCTTTGAAGATGAGCAGAATAGCATCATTACATATCCGACCTTTGCAGAACTGAATGAAATTCTGGCTGGCAAGTTCGAGATAAAGATGAGCGTCCTTGAATATGGGATGCCTACCTTTGTTGTGCAGTGGCCTGGAGGTATCGTACCAAGCAATGAACAGCAAGAGGTAGTCTTTAAAGAATTGGCTCGGGAAACTGACCGATTGAAGATTTGGCCTGTGGTTCGTTGGAGAAATGAACGAGAAGGAGAATACATTCTTCGATTTGTTCGAAAGCAAGAGGCAAAACCTAGTAATAGGAAGATTAACTACGCATTGTTCATTGCGACTCTTGCAAGCATTGCACTTGGAGGTTTCTTACAGGCAACAAGTCCTGTCTTTCTTTCCTTATTCTATCCTGCTGGTTACACAGCTTGGAATATTGCTTTTGTCACTCTAACATTCATTATGGCACTTATGGGCATCATTTTTTGCCACGAAATGGGCCACTATAAAATGAGTCAACATTTAGGTATTGAAGCTTCACTGCCCTATTTTCTACCAGGTATACCTCAAATTGGTGGAACTTTTGGAGCTTTTATCTCTCAAAAGAGTCCACCGACATCAAGACGCGATCTCATCGATATGGGTTTGGCTGGGCCTCTCGCAGGATTTGTAGTAACCCTTCTCGTCCTTGTTGCGGGATTCTTTATGTCTGTGCCTGTAACTGCAGAGCAGTTGATTGCTATTGATGAAGCCTTTCCTTCTCAATCTGGTTCTTTACCGGTTCCATATCTGTTTGTTATTATGGAGTTGCTATTCATAGATTATATCCCAGCAGGTGGAACAATCTATCTTCATCCCATCGCATTTGCTGCATGGGTCGGAATGCTTGTAACCGCTCTTAATCTCTTTCCAATTGGACAACTTGACGGAGGACATGCCCTTCGAGCAATCGTTGGATCAAAAAGGCATAAGCAGATTGGTTGGATTGGAATCATAGTCATGTTACTCATTGGGTACTACATGATGGCAATCCTAATACTTGCTCTATCATCTGGTGGAGAACATCCAGGGCCGTTAAATGATACCGTGAAAATCTCTAATGGCAGAATTGCATTATTCATTATTTCAATGGTGATTCTAGTACTCTGTATTCCGCCACTATGGCAGGTATTTAGTTTCTTTTAGTAGTAGAGTCAATTGCAATTGTGAGTAAGTCATTTTATCTGCTATACTAATCAGCGTCATTTCTCATATTTTTCCAGAGCTTGTCGTATAGCCTCTCTGACAAAAGCTGGAAATGATTTCCATGAATCTTTTACTTCAAGTTTATCAAATCTTTCTTGAAGTGCTTTTGGTACTCGAACCATAGTATCGGTCATATTATCATTCCTATCAGCTGTTAGTAGTTATTTAAGTATCGACAACTATATAACCGTTCGTATACAATAAGTATACTGTGGTATACATGGCTGTTCTTAACGATACTTTAAAGATTTCCCCAGCTGAAGAGAAGAATGGATACACAATTCATCTTAAACGACGCAAATTATTGCATACTGTGAAAGACCACAACAAACCAATTAAGGCACACATCTTAAAGGAATGCCATAACTGTAGCCATAATCTTAGCAAGTATTACTATTGGAAATCAAGTCCCTGTGAGTTATGTTCTCGATCTTCAAAATTCTACTATCGGCTATCAAAATCCGATTTGCCTGATAATTGGGAACCGATCAAGCGCAGCCCGATATCACGAACAAATATTCTCCGTCACTAAATCCATATCAAAGAGGCAATATGCTCTGTTGAAATCACTCTCCCCGGCGTCCGCAAATTCCGCATTGCAAACTTGCTTTCCTTGAGCACAAGGAGTTCCCGAGGTCTTGGAAAATCCCTCCATTCCAACCTCGGGTTCTCCAACCTCATTATTCTTCATGATAACAATAGCTAATGAATACCTATAATGTAAAGAAGAAACATTGGTTCCTCTAGGATATTCTACAGGAACCATGACTAAGTTTACCAATCTTCATCGTCTTCTTCGTAGGCTGCTTGTCCCCAATCTTCGCCCTCTGGGATACGCATAACTCCCAGTTCAAGGAGACGATCCATCACTTTCAATGCCGCCTCATCAATTTGGGGTTCGAACTTAGCACCTGTGATAACAAGTTTGCCTGAGCCGAAGAGAAGAATGACCACCTTTGGATCTCGCATTCTGTAGATGAGACCTGGGAATTGCTCAGGCTCGTATAGAGTATTTTCCAATTTCATAGCTGCAAGTTCGAGGTTCAGTTCTGCTCCGAGACTTGCACTGGCAACGATATTCTGCACAATTATCTCTGGTTTCCCTGTAATCGTTATACCTGCTTCCTTGATATTCTTGACAATCTTATGGACCGCACGTTTTGCCTCTTTTTCGCTCTTGGCACCGGTGCATACCATTTTACCGGAATTAAAAATAAGCGTGGCAGTCTTTGGCTTCTTTAATCGATATACAAGACCTGGAAATTGCTCAGGATCAAATTCTACATTTGGCATAGTGGCAGCAATCTCATCAAGGTCAAGTCGCTGATTCAGTACAACTGATGCAACAACATTCTCAATCTTAGTTTTTGGTTCTGGACGTGGCATATAATGTATCTCCGCCTGCTCTCTTGCCTTATAAACTATATAAGGAACAATGGACTTCTATATAAAACGCCTTTTAAATGTGAGCAATAGTGCGGGAAAGATCAGCAACTACAATCATCATCTTTGATTACTATAATTTTGATTTTAACGTCCTCTGCAATATCACCAAAGGCTTGTAGGAAATATCTTGAAGCTTCCAGTAATCCTTTCTTCCCTTCTTCTGTAAGACGATATACAACCTGTCTGCCATCTTTTCTTCCTTTGATGAGTTTCTCCTTTTTGAGTTCCTTAAGGGCGGGATAGATCGTACCGGGTGTAGGTTTTGTCCCTCTTCTCTTCGCAATCTTCTCGGCTATCTCTTGACCGTTAAGCTCTTCCTTGTCTAGTTCCCAAAGTATCTGAAAAGTAAGAAGTCCTCTCATATCACAGCAATCTGGTGGACAACATGAAACTGTGTCTGTGGACTCTTTCATATCTTAATATTGGATGTCCGATACATTTAAGTGTATATATAGGATGTCCAATATTGGACACC
>SDOA01000086.1 GCA_004524595.1 Candidatus Thorarchaeota archaeon
ACATCAGCTTCTTCTATTGCATAAGCGTATGTGTTCAGCTCAGTTAAAATTTCGCATCCCGTTTCAGGTACTGTTTTCGTTAAAAGCTCTATCGCAGTTGGAGTTAGAACTCTATGTTTGAAATGTTCTATTAAATCACCAGAAGATTTAGGTAATCTAAAGTCCAGACTCTTTCGACTTGAGATCTTTATACTCGGTGGAAGCTTTGTGAAATCATCATAGATAGACATCTTTGCTACTACATCAACATCTACATTTTCTTTCTTTAGTTGAAAAGAGTCCCAAGAGCCCTGAAAACGTCGGTCTATCATATCGACAAAAAGTACACTATTTAGTCGATCCGCAAATTGCTGAATAACAGATAGCCCTTCGAGTTCATAGTTCATTTCGTTATTAATTACAATTCGTTCAATATCGCCAATTTTCTTTGAAATTGTTTTCACATAGTTATCAATCTTGAAAGGGTCTACTACTCCCTTTTCCCAACAGAGAATACAGACATGAGAACCAACACCTCCCTCAGCACCACCTGCTATAATCAATTGTTCTGGCAGCACTCCTGGTCCTGGAGTCCGTTCTAAATCCCATTCGATAGCAAGTAGTTCCAAACCTTCTGAAGATAGCATAGTATCACGGATATGAAAAATCAAAGGAGCGATATTCATTGAAACGGTCTCGGAATGCTGTTCTAACATACTACCAGTTCCAATTGCACTTCCGACAGGATACCCTAGACCAGTAGTAGATCCTATAACTGAAGCAGAAGCCATTCTTATTGCTTCTACTGTACTTGGAGCTTGTGCATCACTTCGTTTATTGGTACTCAAACTATAATCCTCCGTTAGGGATGATAATATCAATATACTTGTAACTCAGATTTATATAATCGCATTATGCAATCATTTGAATCTAGCTTGCGTGTAGGGCAGTGTGATCATGTAGTAGTCCAAACACCATTCTCTAAACATTTGACTAATCCGGCTTCTGAGAGACCTACAAGTGCGACGTGAATTGTCGTAGTAAGAAGTGCGTTCAAGCTTTCAGGAATTGGAATACTCCGAGATTGTCTAATATCGAACTCAAGTTGATCTAAATCACCTTCTCCTCGTGCAGATAGATGTGAAAGGATAGTGTCTTGGAAGTGAACAACACTATCACGAACATCTTGAAACTGAAGAGAAACGTCTCCAAACAATGAAGGAATATCGTGAGATGGTAACAGATATTCAATTTGAAGCGATGCTAATTTATCGATTGCACCAAGCTTAGAAACAATGCTTCCACTCAAATCAACATAGAACTTTCGAGAATCATTTGGGAAATTGTTCACCTCATCACCTGAGAACAATATCTTTTGGCTTGATTCGTAAAAAACACAATGACCTTTAGAATGTCCTCCGGTATGAAATACTTCTAATGACAAATTACCAACTCTAATTTTTTGTCTGTCTGATAATACAGAATCGGGTTCGATACCTCTGTAATTGACTCGAAGTGGACCTTTATCCAGTTTCATTGCAAACCGCTCAGCTCGATCCATCAGAAGTCGTTTGGTGAGAAAGGTCGCAGGTTCAGATAGTAGTTCTGCATCATCTTCATGAATCATGATTGAGGCGTTGGTATTCTTTCTTAAACGTCCTGCGCCACCGATATGGTCTGGATGACCATGAGTACATAAAATACCAACCAAATCGCTTTTGGGATTCATTCCTTGTAATTTGATTTGGTTTTCAATCTGGTCACCAGGATCACCTGCAGTACCTGGGTCAATAACTAAAGCCTCTCCATTGTCAATGACCAAGTAACAAGATATGAATCCAAATTCCCCTGCAAATTTCCCTCGAATTGAATGAATGCCAGGGATTACCTCAATTGATGCCATTTTTCAAGTATGTGACTATCCAAGTCCTTATGACCATATCGACTGCAGATGTAGTGTATCAGTTATGATATCTGAAGGTCTCTGCAATGATGATAGAACCAATCTCAACTCTCATCTATGAAATACGGGAGGAATTTGGATTCAATCGTGGTGTTCTACCAACAATAGAGAAAATCTATGAGCATGATGATGGCAGTCTACATCTAATAACACCGGATAGATCAGAAAAGAGTCTTCTTCTTGGGCCAGGAGGGCGTATTGCAACAGAGCTTGCAAAACGGATTTCAAAAAGAATCACAATCTATGGATTAGATGAGATCCTTTTAAGAGAACATAGGCTTAAGCTCACACTCCGTAGAATCGATGAAATTTTTGAGATGACCAATCCAGAACAACAAGCGTTTCTTGAATTTCTACAAGCCATGATATCAAATGAACTGTCGTTTCCAATGAAATCCATGCAATCTGTTACAAGTTTTTATGGGGCATCAAAAATTGCAGTAGCTTACTCTGGCGGAATCGATAGTAGCGCAACACTTTTCATTTTAAAAGAAAATGGGATTAAGACAGATGCTATAACCACGCAACTAGGACATGAATTCTTAACCAATCATGAAATGAGTAAGATGCGACATTGGTGCGAAATGAATGGGATAAAACAGGTACTAGTTCAACCAAAGCAAGATGTCACAAATATCGTTCAAGATACAAGAGGATTGAGAATACATCCCTGTGGTAATTGTCATGAGATAATTATTGATTCGATCAAGGATTATTCTATTAGAAATAAGTACCATATTCTTATCACAGGTGAATTATTACCAAACGGAAGACAGTCAATCGTTTTAGAAAATGAACTTTTGATTATTCATTTCCCTGCAGCCTTGGCGTTTTCCAAATATCGAACTGAGCAGGTCGCGGAAAGAAGTGGAAAAAAGATTGGAAGAAAAAGATACGGATGTCTTCTTGTAAACGAAGCAAATATGAAGGGATGGAGAAACATTGGTCCATCAATCTCTAGAGTTCTAAGAGAACTTGAAGGGGGAGTACTTACAACTGGTCAGGGACTTGAATACATCAAGAGTATAGTAAAACCAATAATCAATAAGAGGTGACATAATCTATTGAAAGGAGGATACGTCTTACTAATCCAAGTTCCTAACAGAATCACATTGAACATTAAATCATTAGGCACCTTTTCACTTGATCCTGGAGTGTGGGTGTATGTTGGTTCTGCGATGGGAAGTGTGTCGACAAACTTAGAAAATCGTATTCGTCGTCATTTTGGTTCACAGAAAAAAATTCATTGGCACATTGATTACCTGCTTGCTTCTGACTCAAAACTAAATGCTGCAATCTGGGCTGAGAGTAATGATTCAATAGAATGTGAAGTTGCGCAGAGATTAGAAAACAATCAGGGATTTGAACAAGGACCGCGAGGATTTGGCGCTTCTGATTGTAAAAAGGGGTGTAGAACACATATCTATCGTGCAATAAACATCGAACATTTTGAGAATATCATATTGGATATTTTTAGTGAACTCAAATTGAATCCAAAAATCACCTATAGCGGGAAAATAGTGGAATGTACCTAAGTAGCAAGTGTTAAATGTAATCAGTTTAGGTTCTCATTAATGGAGGAATACCCAAGTTGCCTGATTGGAGGAGCATTTTTCAAGATCTGAAGACTACTGGACAGACCTTTACTGTTTATCTCAGGTATTTGCAGAAAGATACTCTTGCAAAAATCCCCAATGTCCGTGTTGAAGAAGCTTATGATGACCATGTGAAACTAGTCAATCCAAGTGGATTTGGGATTTTAGGATATGAAGACATCCTGTATGTTTCAATTCCTAAGCAGATGCAGAGTTGAACGTGAATTCATATAATGAAGAACTGTACGACTAATGTTTTAATGAGCATGAGGTTTCATTTATTATGCTCAAATAAGGTGCCATTGTTGGTGTAAAAAAGTTGCCTCCGATTACGTACATACCAATCGAAAATGAGCGAGTATTAGCTCAACATCAAGAGTATTATCTTACTAATTATCGACTGATACAATATGACAGAGGTTCTAAGACAAGTGTGAGTTTACCTCTCCATATAATTAAGGAGTATAAATTGACTACCAATTCTGCTATGTTCAAAGTAGTAAATGGAATCGTAAATATTGTAGGCATCATGCCGAAGAAGGAAGAGATGCGTGCAGCACTCGGTCTTAGAGAATTTGATAGTCTTCGAGTGGGCGGTCAACGAAAAATATGTGAGGTCAGTGGTGTACCCTTTATTCATTCAGATCACCCATATAATAGATGGATATCTGTTGGATTCCATAGACCATTTTCTAGACATTTCTATCAGACTTTTGCTTGGCTAAAAGGTGAGGAAGTCTTCACATATGTTCCAGATAATTTCATTCTCACTACATATAGATTATATCAAATGGATGCAAACAAGAAAAAGCTCTTTATTTTTCCCCTATATATGATCGAAACCTTTGAATCAAGGGGTAATAAATTAAAGATAAAAGCAACCACAGGAAAATTTGAGATAAAAGGAAGAGTTCCTAGGCAGGATCATCTCATCACAGTTTGGCAGACACGTGCCTGGGATAATCTGCCAAAATCACACCTTGATTGGCTAGTGCGACCATTCAGTTATGTTGTCCCACATCATCCCTTAAGTCAATATGAGGTCAGTGATACAGCTATTGTCAGACCAAGTCCTGTTGCAACAGAAACAACAAGAGACATGGAAGCGGTAGCTACCGGTGCAACCACAGTGTTTGTGAAACCAGTAATCAAAGATAGATGCACTCACTGTAATGCCCCTATGTCTTGGGAGCAAATTGACTGGACTGGACCAGACCAATATGCCTGTCCCTCTTGTGGATCAACTCATAGAGTTGATTACATTCGTATGTAAATTAAACAATACTTAGGGATAGGCTTTAGTCCATTCCAAGGATAGTTTCTTTATTGTCTTTTCAGTAGGAAGCCCTGTTTCTAAGTCCCATCCCCGCAACAAGTAATAGTCTCGTAGCATGGGTTCCAAGTCAACAACTTGCCCTTTGCCAGGTCCATCTGGCATTGGGTCCTTTGTAAATCTATCAGGTAATTTATCATCTTTCTTAGTGATTCCTTCTCGAGCGTTGAAAAGACGCTTCAACGTCACTTGACGCTCTGCAATTCGAGTGAGGTTTTCGACATTGCCAAAGTCCTTGATGCCAGTTGCTATTGGCAGCATCTCAGCGAAGTCTTCCATCCAAAATATAGGAGGCCAAGACACAGAGTACCAACAAACAATGAGAGTATCGCGAATACAGTATGCGTTCTCTGATTCAAAAACAGCGTTTGCTTTGTACTTCTCAGTATATGGATCGATGATCTCAGGCAACTTATCTGCACCCCATCTTTTGGCTGCAACATCTTCATAGCCAAGTTGATCAACAACAACTAGACTTCTTAGATGGTCAGCTCCTCTTGCAGCAGTTGCATGTCCAAGGCCGATGCTTCTATGTGTGCGCCCATCCTGTCCAGAAACTTCCATACGTTTAACATGAATGGCATATTTTTCAGTTCCATGTCCTAAATACTCAGCTGCTCTTGCACTACCTTCAGCTAATAGATCTCCAAAACCATCTCTATCAGCAATCATCTGAAGTAATTCAATGATCTGTTCCCTCTCCCCCCATTGTAGAGTTAAACCGCCAGTATCTTTTTCTGTGATTGCACCTTTAACAAAAGACTCGATAGCAAATCCGATTGTTGCTCCTGCTGAGATGATATCCATTCCGGCCCTATTGCAAATCTGATTAGCCTTCAGAGTGGTTGCATAATCATCGACACCAAGTGAACTACCAAAGGCCATCAGACCTTCATACTCTGGTCCTTCCTCTAAGGTTCCAGCGAAGGGGCCATCACGCACATAATTCACCTTTTTACATCCGAGGCTACAACCGAAACATGCTCTGTCTGAGACTGTATATCTGGGACGAATATAATCGCCACTCAGTTTTTCCCAACCGTCAAATACACCAGTTTGATGATTGAAGGTTGGAAGTTCTCCAATCTCCTGTTTGACAGCAGTCAGAACCCAAGTCCCATACTTGCTCATTCCTTGAGCCTGCGGATTGTTTCTGACTTTCATATGAGCTCTCTTAGCTAATTCAAAGAAACGTTCATGGTCAAAGACCTCAACAGCCCCATGTCCTCTAACTGCAATTGCTTTTACATTCTTGCTTCCGAGAACAGCGCCTAGTCCTGTTCGTCCTGCGGCTCTGGCATGGTTAATCATGATTGACGCAAAGCGAACTCTTCGTTCTCCTGCTGGTCCAATGGCTGCAACTTGAATATCAGGGTCTCGATGTTTTGCCTTGATAGAGGTAGTAACAACATCGGTGGTCATTCCCCAAAAATCTCTTGCATCAATAAGTTGTAGATCTGAATCATTGATACTTATGTAAACAGGTCTTTCTGCTTTTCCTTCGATTACTAACATGTCATAGCCTGCATATTTCAATTCAGCACCTAAGAAACCACCAACATGGCTTTCACCCCATATTCCAGTCAAAGGTGCTTTTGAGATGAAAACAGTCCTTCCACTCATTGGCCAGATTGTTCCCGTTATTGGGCCAGTTCCTACAATGAGTTTATTCTTTTCACTGAATGGGTCAATGCCGCCAGCAACTTCTTCAAAGAGAATCTTTGCACCAAACCCATCACCCCCAATGAAGTCCTTTATCCATTCTGAAGGAAGTCTATCAACATTAAACTCGTTGTTAGAGAGGTTGACACGAAGAATCTTCCCAGTGTACCCATTTGCCACGTTTAATCAGCTCCACTGAGTCCTTTTGCACTATCAGTTCGTTCAATTTCTTGAAGATATCTTTGGATTTTGCTATGTCTATCAATTGTGGATATCGATGTATAAGGACCATATGTGATTGCACTAGTAGGGCATACCTTTACACACTCAGGATCGCCACCACAATGGTCACACTTGATAATCCGCATTTTGTTTGTATCGAGTAGAATTACTCCATTAACACAGATGCCAACACAGGATTTGCATAATATACACTTGTCTTCATCAAGATAAGTCATCTTAGATATCGGATCACGACGCATAGCATATACAGGGCAGATATCAACACAAGGGGCGGTCTCACACGGACCACAAACATTTGGTATATCTAATCCCAAGTCATCATATCTGACAATCTTCAAACGAGCAAGGCTTGGTTGAAATTTTCCCTCATGCTTTGCTGAACAGGCTAGTTCACAAATTCGACAACCAGTGCATTTGCTATAATCAACTATTAATTGCGATGGCAAGAGAACACCTCTAGGAGATTACTCACAGATATCTTCTTACTAAAATTCTTTCGTCATGACAATTTTTCGATATGCTACTCAGTTTATTAAGGGTAATTACTTATCCAAAGCTAGGTCATGTACGATGTCTGAGGATGAAATCACAGATAGCAAAGGAAAGAAGAAAGCAGACTACGCTGAAGTTGAATTCGGAATTGGTAACATAGAGTTTGAAGCCAAAGGTCGAAGCGTTGTTGTCGAACGAATGTTCAGATTACTTCTTGAAAAGATCGAAGAAGGAAAACTTGTAACTGAATTCAGATTACAGGAAGATGAGGAAGAGGAGGAGGAAGAGGAAGAGGATTTTCCTCCTGAAATGATCGAATATATCGAAGAGGATTCTGAAACGCCAATAGATGATGAACCAATACTCGATCCACCACCTGCATGGGACATACTAGACTCAGAAGAGCCAGAAGTGTCAGAGGCAGAACGAGAAGAGTTCGATTTGTAGAATTATTGATCTATATCGACAACCCATCCATAAGGATCCTGTCTCTCTCCAGATTGTATCCCAGTAAGCTCGTCAAAGAGATGTTGCGTGAGTTTACCCGTACTACCATTGGATACAGCATATGATTTTCCTTTATACCAGAGTGAACCAATAGGTGCAATAATTGCTGCAGTTCCACAACCAAACATCTCATGGAGTTTCCCAGTTGCTATTCCTTCAAGTACTTCATCAATAGACACTGGACGTTCTTTAACTGGAATACCCATATCTTTTGTTAGAGTTAAAACAGAGTCCCGAGTAATCCCTGCTAGAATAGATCCTGAAAGTGGAGGGGTCACAAGTTCATCATCGAATTTTACAAATATATTCATAGTACCTACTTCTTCAAGAAATTTATGTTCGATGGCATCCAACCATAGAACTTGGGAATAACCAACCTCAGCAGCTTTTGTCCCAGCCATAAGACTCGCAGCATAGTTGCCCATTGTTTTTGCATCGCCAACACCGCCTCTCACTGCCCTAACATATTCACTTGTGATGTAAATTTTTATAGGACTAAATCCTTCCTTGAAATACGGGCCAACAGGACTTAGGATTACATAAAAGAGATACTCGTCAGATTGTTTAACTCCTAATTTTGGTTGAGTTCCAATCATGGTGGGACGAATATAGAGGGAGCTTCCATGTAAATCTGGAATCCAATCTCGTTCTAATCGTAAAAGCTGTTTTAGTATGTCAAGTACCAAATTTTCATCAACGTTTGGCATAACCATACGTGTCGCTGAATAGTTCAATCGTTGAAGATTCTGCTCAGGACGAAAAAGAAGAATCCTTTCACGGCGTTTGTACGCCTTCATGCCTTCAAATATACCCTGACCGTAATGTAGACACAGTGCAGCGGGACTAATCAATAACGGACCAAATGGATGAATCCTTGCATCATGCCACTCATTTTCCCCAAAGGTCATTGAAAACATATGATCCGTAAAAATAGTTCCAAAAGGAATTTTTAATACATCAGAAGGTTTGGGTTTTCTGTTCTCAGGAGAAACAAGTTCAATTTTAAGGTCCATGATGTCCACAGCATTTCTAACGTATACGATTCTACCTCTTAAGAGATTAGGTTCAGAATTAGATTTAATCTAAGTAGAGTTCATAAGGAAAAAAGAATGTCTTAAATCTAAATCAAGTATTCAAAAACAAAGTAGGATGGAGATATGAAATCATGAGCCACCGAGAAGGAAGTTCTCCAGAGGACCAATTCCATATTGATCCAAAAGAAATACTCTCGCAATATAGCGTAGAGTGGGTTTCCTTAAAGAGATCGTACGATGAACTGAAAAAACAACTACTTACCATCCAAGCTGAACTTACTGGACTTGATAAAAAACTTCAGAGTGGGTCTATTTCTGAAAAAGAGCATATTAGGCTATATCAAGAGAAATGGTCAGAGTCAACTCAATTAATTCAGGTAAAGAGAGAGGTTGAAGCGAGACTTTACGAGATTCAAAGAGAGATTAGGGCTGCAAATAAGCAACTCAAACAGATGGAAATCGAACGTGAAAGAAGAGAGAGAATCGAGCAGGAAAAAAGTCACGCTATGATTGAATGGATGAGTCTTAAACAGGGTTTTGATCTTGTAGAAGCTCGACGAGCTGAAATCAATGCAGAGTCAGACAAAATTGAATTCGAGAGAAGAAGTGGGAAGATTTCTGACGAGAAGTATAGACAGAATAGAGTAGATCAAATTCGCCAACTTGCTGAGTTGAGGACTGTTGAGTCGGATGTCAAAAGAAGATTAGCAGAACTTCTTGAAATTATTAGAGGATAAGAAAGAATCATCTGAATCTGAAGAGAGAAAATAGCAGGACCAATAATGGCCCTGCATCATAGTTCGTATTATGCGTATTGACCTTGATCAACCATTGCATTAGCTACTTTCAAGAAACCTGCAATGTTTGCGCCAATTACGTAATTCCCTTTAGCACCAAAGAGTTCGGATGTCTTATAGGCATTAGCATGGATATTCTGCATAATTTGGTGCAGCTTGGCATCAACCTCTTCACTGGACCAGAAGTAGCGCATTGAGTTCTGAGCCATCTCAAGTCCAGAAACGGAAACACCTCCAGCATTGGCCGCTTTACCAGGACCATAGAGTATCTTGCTCTCTAAAAATATCTCAACACCTTTAGGAACAGTTGGCATATTAGCACCTTCACCAACAGCTATAACGCCGTTATCAACTAGCGCTTTTGCTTCTTGGCCATCAACTTCATTCTGAGTGGCACAGGGCAGAGCAATATCACATTTAATACTCCAAGGACTACCTGTTGATGAATAATCAACTTTGAAGTGTTCTGCATACTCCTTGATTCGACCTCTTCGAACATTCTTCAATTCCATAATCCAACCAAGTTTTTCATGAGTGAAACCATCAGCATCATGAATCCACCCACTTGAGTCACTCAATGTAATGACCTTTGCACCAAGTTGAATACATTTTTGTGTGGCATACTGTGCAACGTTACCGGAACCAGAAACACAGACAGTCTTGCCTTTCAAATCTTCACCTTTTGTCTTGAGCATCTCTTGCACAAAGTATACACAACCATATCCAGTGGCTTCAGGTCGTATCAAAGATCCTCCCCAACCTCCACCTTTACCCGTTAAAACACAGGTACCATGATTATTTGTAATCTTTCTATATGCTCCATAGAGGTAGCCAATTTCACGTGCACCAACTCCTATATCTCCCGCAGGCACATCAATAAATTGATCCACATGACGATAGAGTTCGAACATCAAACTCTCACAGAAGTTCTCAACTTCCGCATCTGTCTTACCCTTTGGATCAAAATCCGAGCCACCTTTAGCACCTCCCATTGGAAGTGTTGTTAGGCTGTTCTTGAAGATTTGTTCAAAACCTAGAAATTTCAACATTCCCTGATTCACAGTTGGGTGAAATCTTAGACCTCCTTTGTATGGCCCAATAGCAGAATTGAATTGTACTCTATAGCCTCTGTTAACCTGTATCTTTTCGTCTTTATCTTTCCAAGGAACACGAAACTGAATTATACGTTCAGGTTCAGTGATTCTCTCAAGAATTGAGAATTCTTTGTACTTTGGATATTTCGTAATTGCAGGTTCGAGAGATTCAAGTACTTCCAATACTGCTTGATGGAAGACCTTTTGATCGGGGTCTTTCTCGACAACCTTGTTGTAAACACTCTCTATGTATTTGTCCATACTCGCACTCACCAGTAGTGATAGACGAGATGGCTCGAACGGGGCTTGCGTATAAATGAATCGGATGCGTCATACATCTAGAAAATGAAGATAGAGTATTCCAATTGAATAAATTACTAATAAAAGACAAAGTTAGACTATATTAATACAATAATAAGAACAGTCATAACTTGTTTAATTACATAATAAATGAGATAAGAAAAATGACGACATTTTCACAAGAATGGATTTCTCCAATTTTGGAAGTCTTCAAGAAACAAAAGATTGTTGACAGATATAGTATCATTCTTGGATTGAATCCACTAGGGCATGCATTATGTCGTCAATTGTATGAGAAGAATGAATTTGAAACGCTCTTGGTTTTTAACTCTCCAGCCTTTTCTACATGGAATCGTTACCCTATTGAATCAAAAGCTCCAGTAGTTCCAGTTCACGGGATGGTTGCAAATGATGTAATGATTATCTTTGGAGATGTGATGGTTAAAGAATACGACTGGGTAACAGATATGCTCTTCTATATTAGAGGAAATGTCCCTACTCGATTTATTATATCGATGGTTACTTATGACGGACCAGCATGTGGCCAGGTCCTTTCTCAAAAGGGAGATAGATTACTAAAGAGAATGAATGTACCACTAGGTCGAGCTGATTTCTATGATGGAATTACTGCACCATTATTAAGTATTGGAAATGTTGCAGGTTTGGATCCTGTCATTTTATTCTTAGAAGAATCAAAAGATACCAATCTGGTGTTACAAGTTGATGACATATCTGTCAGCCAATCTGAGATAGATTGTGCATTCGAATTACTTGACATGGGATTGGACATGAATCTCCTCTACTAGTTTAATAGATTATTTTCCTTCTGTACGTCCGTATCCACTTCTTGTTCGACCACCTAATGTTTCAAAAGTGTCTTCGAGACTTCTCCTTCCATCAATTTTGTTATCACATTCAACACACATCAAAGCCCTTGTTTCTTTCACATCCACAATATTACCACAAGAGATGCAAGTCCAGAGACCGCCTTGAAGAAGTTTTGTCTTTCTGAAGACTGCTCTAGCAATTTCTCTCAAAGCATCTGGACAATCAAAGGCTATTCCATTTACTCCCAATTCTGACCAATCACAGAGGAGGGAAACGAGAGTGGTCATAAGTTCAATCATCCTAGTTGTACGTTCTTCAATTTCTGTAGAAGTTTCCGACTTTGAATCTCGAGGTACATTTTCAATTTCTGAGAGTATCTCAATAAATGCGAAGAATGCAGGAGGAGGAAATCTATCTTTACCTTTTGATTCCACCATTTGTCCTAAGACAGCTGAGATCATCAATGTTTGAGTATAATCTTCACGGAGAATTTTAACCGCTTCAGACACTATGTTCTCAGGGTTAATTTTGTAAATTTTTGGATTTAATTTGTAGTCTTCCGCTATGATTCTAACTGACTCAATGAGACCTCTCCCCTTCTGCATACTGCGGTTTACTAGTTTCGCTACGGCAGAATAATGAAGACCTGTATCATTTGCTAGCTTTTGTATCAGCTCTCTTGCAGTTAGAATCAATTAGTACACAGCCTGTATTAGATGTGAATAAAGCAAGACTTTCATTTTAGGTTATTTATTGGATATGAAAAAAGGACTCCTTATATTGCAGATTGTCAAAAAGAACCATTAGTCTAGCTTAGGGACAAACCTCATTAGGGTGAAAAATCGGGCCTCAATTGGCGGTCATTTTTATGAAAGACTATGATATTGTCTTAGCAAGTGGTGCTGAACATCTCGAGAGCCGTTTTAAACAACTTGGCTTTCGTGTCTATTCATCAGATTTGAATTACGATCATAAACGCATGTTTCCAAACGCCGATATCTATGTTAAGATTGGCAAAGTTGCACAGCTATCTAGTAGACGCGTAATCGTGATTCAGAGTTGCACAGGCTCAGGACCAGCAGAAACGGAGAAATATAGCACCTCCGATAGAGTCGTAGAGCTGCTTCTTATTTTGGATATGTTATCAAGACCGTTCCACGTTGAAAAGTGCGGACACAAACAATACAAATGCTCACCTTTACCACCGCCAAAAAGTGTTGAGGTCGTTCTAACGTTCCAACCTTTCGCGCTTCAGGATAAAAGTTTCGAGACAGGGGAAGCATGTTCTGGACGCTGGGCAATTGAAACAATTAGTAAAGCATGTAATAAAATACATGTGGTAAGCCCTCATGCTCCAAATAGTTTAGAATGGGTAAGAAACCTCAAGGAGAGAGGATTTTACAAGATTATTGATGTGATACCTGATCTTGTTGAACATGCAAAGAAACGGTTTAATTTCGAAGATTGCGTTGTTGTTGCTCCAGATGAAGGAGCTCAAGAACGCTATAAAATTGAGGGTTTTGGGAAAAGTAGAACAAACTCATTTCGAGTTGAGCTTCACGGAAAGCTAGATGTAAAGGGACTGAATGTCATAGTAATTGACGATTTGACGAAGAGTGGTAGCACATTACTCAAAGCTCGAGATAGATTGCTTGAGCAAGGCGCAAAAGAAGTAGTTCTTGTTGTCGCACATGTTGTACCATTATTAGAGAGAGGAGAAGAATTATTAGAGAGGTTAATTGAGAAGAGCAATTACAGGATTGTAACATCAAATACAATAAATAACGATACCTTTTGCAGTGATAACCCTGACCTTTGCTACAATATTGTGGATACATTAGTGGATGTTCTCTGAAAACATTTCCCCTCAAATACGAATAATAAAATATGATTCAACTACACTCAAACGTCTATTTTTCAGGAGCTAAAACAAAAAGAATAATTCCTCTGCGAAATCCTTTTCTCACAGATTACGCCGGGGCTAGTCGTGTTATGATATGGAGTCGATAAAAGAATACCACATTGGAATAGGTCCAGGAGAGTTACCTGCATTAGTATTATTACCTGGAGACCCTAATCGGTCTCAAAAAATCGCTGAGGAATATTTTGAGAATCCAAAGGAAGTTGCAAAGAATAGAGAATATTGGAGCTTTAAAGGAACATGGAAAGGAACTCAGGTAGGAGTGTGTTCGACAGGAATAGGTTGTCCTTCAGCAGCGATTGCCCTTGAGGAACTTGTCAAAATAGGATGCAAGGCATTCATTCGTGTAGGAACATCAGGTGCAATAAGTCGAAATGTGGTTGCAGGGGATATTGTAATTTTTTCTGGCTCTGTGAGAGATGAAGGTACATCTAGGCAATATGTACCCATAGAATTCCCTGCTATTGCCGATCCAGATATTGTTCAAGCACTTACTAAAGCAGCTGATGAACTAGGAGTAAGGTATCATATAGGAATTGGCCACAGTAAGGATGCATTTTATAGTGAACATCCATCGTATGTTACTGATACTGACTCAATGCGGAAGAGATGGGCAGCATTAAGAAGTTCAAGAGTTCTTGCTACTGAAATGGAAGCATCATCTCTTTTCGTTGTGGGTCATTTACGTGGAGTGAAAGTAGGTGCAGTCTGTGTCGTTATTGGAGAGAATGTCGAGAAAGAGGAGAAGATAATTGGTAAACCTCCATTAGATAATCTTGTTAAAATCGCTCTAGATGCATTAATCTCTCTGGAGATATAGCAGATTACGACACTAGATCCCACTAAACCAGAGCTTCCTCTGAACTGCCATCAGAAGATTCTCAGCTGCTCTCTTATCGAGTCCAGAGATTGTAGCCAATTGCTCAGCACTAGTTGCCACTAAATCTGTTGTTGTACCAATCCCCGAATTGAGTATGAGATTGATTGTTGGCTCTTGAATGTCTAGTTCAATGAGTACTTCCCGAAGATTTGCCACCGAGTCTACAGTTGGAGTTGGCGCGTTTACATCAGGCATGTCAATTTCCATTGATTCTTCATCAGTTGATTCAGGGCTCTTAGAAATTTCAGCAGTACCAAGTGGTTTTTTCATCACAGAAACTTCTTCTTTGATTCCATATTTCTTAATAAACGAAGGACGTAGAAAAATGAGCCCGAGTATAGTAGACGAAATTAGTAGAGGAATCAAGAATAGATTGCTAACATCAATACCCTCGATTGCACCAGAGGGGCTAAAACCAATAAGTCCATCTGTGATTCCTGCAATGAAGATACTATACCAAGGATCACCTGAAATGTCTGTGAATAGCATTAGCCATAGTGGAGCAAATAATCCAAAACCACCTATCTCATAGATCAAAAATTGTCGAAATATATCTTTGCGAACAAAATAGATAATCAGGGGAAGGAGGGTTATTAATCCAATACTAGTGATGAACCAATAAACATAGATATCCCATAGCATTTCAAGACCAGTTGCATCAGCACCAATAGCTGTTATTTTAATCACTGCTGCAACCATGAATATAATAAAAGGAAGAACAGCACCAACCACTATTCCATGGGCATATCTCATTCTATTGTTTCACCCTATTCTTTCCTTATAGTGAGAGAGTCTTTTAGGTGTTTTTAGCATTCTATTGTTTAATTAGATTGGTACAATAAATCAGCTCCCGTCAGCCTTATGTGTAACAAGAGTCCATGCAAATTGAGTGATTTGTTTGAAGCCCTTCTTTGTAGTCGGTACACGTCCTGAAATCATCAAAATGGCTCCAATTATACACGAGTTCGAAGATAGAGGTATCAATCCGTATCTCCTTCACACAGGCCAACATTATTCTAATAGCCTAAGTAGCCAATTCTTTAAAGATATGAGTCTAAAGAGTCCAAATCAGAATCTTAACATTGGATCAGGGACTCATTCTGAACAAACGGCCAAAGCTCTTATTGGCATAGAAAAGGCTCTAATCAAAGAAAAGCCTGATGTCGTTCTAGTTCAGGGAGATACGAATGCAGTCTTATCTGCTGCTCTTGCTGCTGTAAAAGTAGGTATACCTGTTGGTCATGTCGAAGCAGGTCTGAGAAGCTATGATATCCGAATGCCTGAAGAACATAATAGAAGATTAACTGATCATATCTCTAGCTACCTCTTTGCGCCAACTGAGAAATCTGCAAAAATCTTAGAAGGAGAGAAAGTTTGGGGGAAAATTTTTGTAACTGGAAACACAGTTATTGATGCTCTTGAAGACCGCGTGGCTCTGATCCAAGGGAGAGAATCAATAGCATCGGATTTAGGACTCGAAGAATTTGCACTCCTGACGATGCACCGAGCAGAAAATGTCGATGATGCGATTATATTGAAAGGATTAGTAGAGGGGTTATTATCACTGGACAACGATATCGTCTTCTCTGCTCATCCTAGAACAATCGTTAGACTGAAGGAATTCAATCTATTAGCAAAATTGGAACATGACAGGAAAATACACATCATAGAACCACCGGGCTATCTTGAGTTTCTGGCTCTAATGAGAGATTGTAAATTCATTCTAACTGATTCTGGAGGAATTCAAGAAGAAGCTACTGCACCATCTATCAACAAAAGGGTATTTGTTCTGAGAACATCAACAGAGCGACCTGAAGCTGAAGAATCAGGTCATGCAACACTTGTGGGAGTGGATCCCAATATATTTCCAATGTTGATATCAAATGCAATTCAGCAGGATTCAGACAAGATTAGGAAATGTCCATATGGAGATGGACAGGCATCCAAAAGAATTGTGAATATTCTCTTAAAGTCGGCAAAATGAGTGATATTTGTGCATATGCTCAAATGAGTTAAAATATGCCAAAAAGCGCCTAAAAATAGACCTCTCTGTAAAGCCTTATAAGGTACTAGAGTACATTTTAATGCACTCTAAGGAGGAGTGATATAACAATGAGCTTTGTCGTTAAGAAAGCAATACAAGACTACGCTAAGAAGAAAAACCTCCAAGTGAGCGGTGATTTCTATGCGGCCCTTGATAAGAAAATCGAGGGGCTCCTAGATCACGCTGCCAAGAGGACCAATGAAAACAAACGCAAGACCCTAAAGGCTTACGATTTGTAATCAGAAATAATATAGATGCCGGGAGTGGAAGTGTAAGAGCTTCCACAACCTCTCTTTTTCATATCATCACTCTTATCAATGAAGAAGTTGCTTAGTTTTTATCAATCTAATGAGGTAAGATTCATTGTATAGAGTCTGTTTAACTAATGATGATGGACCCAGGAGTGACGGTCTTCTTAGACTCGCAGATAAATTGAGTATAGATGTTGAGCTTTTTGTTGTCGTTCCAGACGGTCAAAGAAGTGCTTCTGGCAAAGCATTAACATTAAAGAGCCCCATCAGGATTACAGAACAACACAAACAGAATGGGTATAGTTTTGTAAGTCATGATGGTGCACCGGCAGACTCAGTGATTCTAGCAGAAGCATTCTACGAGAAGATTGACTTGGTCATATCAGGGCCTAATACAGGAGCTAATGTTGGATATCAGAGTATGTTAACAAGTGGAACAGTTGGAGCTGCATTAGAGGCTGCGATTCGAGGAATTCCTGCCATTGCAGTGTCAAGAGAAGCAACACCACATGAATGGTTTGATTCCACAGGCTCTGTTCGCGATTGTGAAAAGGTATGTGAGATAACAAAAACATTAGTGATGAGAATATTAGAGAAGGGGATGCCAGAAAAAATAGATTTACTCAACCTAAACTTCCCAGTAGATATCTCTGATAATAGTAAATTGGTAATAACAAAACCTACAAAAATTCGGATGCATAATGAAGTTGAACGTAGGATAGACCCGAACGGACGTCCATATTTTTGGTATCTTGGAATTGAGAGAACACCACCAAAGGATACGGATGCCTATGAAGTTCTCGTGAATAAAAACATCGCACTATC
>SDOA01000204.1 GCA_004524595.1 Candidatus Thorarchaeota archaeon
ATCTGAAACCTCACCAGTATTCACTCCATTAAAGGGCAGAATATTGGCAAGCATGTTCATCAAAATCGTAAAAGCGATTGCGAAGATATTGATAATTTGGAAATTCTTGTAATTATTAGTCATAAAAAATCCCATATTTATTAACTATATTTAATATTTAAACCTTGTGACTGGTTTCGCGATTAATTATAGTATCTTCGGGCTCCAGCGTATATCACAAGAAGGGCGGCGACTGCTATTGCACTAAACACGATAACATTGTCCAAATACAGCTGTTCTGTGGTCAATCCTGTCGTTGTTGTACTGGAGGAACCAGCGCCTGATGATATAGTGGTGGTAGAAGTTGAATCTGGAGCATTCCAGCCAGTTAACATAGCCATCATCCACCAAAATGCTCGACCCTTCTGTTCACAACTAGTATATGTTGTGTGCCCAGCCTCATCTCCATTGAAGTCTTCATGTTCGATAGGAATCTGAATGGTTTCTTCACCCACAACATAGTCGTAGGTACTCTGCTCTCCATCACTCCAACAGTCCAGATCAGCAAAATCAAAAAGAACCTTATTGTTTGCGAGGCAATATTGACGTATCTGTTCATTTCGAAGCCATCGATTATACCCACTACTATCGTCTGACTGAGCATTGCAAGTCATATAGATAAAGGTGATATCAAGATTGGCAGTTTCGAGAGTGTTCATAGCATCAAGATATTCTTGAGTAGCTGCCTCAGAGTAGTCATATAATTGGCAACACCACGACCAGAGAGAGATTGTGAGTGTCGGGTGATTATTGATTGTATTTTGAGTGATTGCACGAGCACTAGTTCCCTGCCAGTAGAGTTCTGGTGTGATGTAATCATGAGGGGGATTGCCATCAAGAATACACAGAGCACCATCATCAGTAGGCAGTGTAAGATATCCAATTGAAACATCAAAAGTCGAGTTTGCGGATTCTAGTCGAGTGAGACCCTCAGTTATCTGACTCCCATGACTAGTGTGAGCATAGTGAATACGAACATCATTCTTGGCACTCTCTATCCATTCACTCGGAATCAGCCTTTGATTGATGCAGTTATGATCTATTATCAGTCCGCCAGACCAAGATGAAATTGCACCGTTATCTACAACTGGCGAGCATGTAGAGAGCAAAGAGATTGTCGATAGTAATGTTAGCCCAATTGCTACTGTCAATAAGATTCTGTGGCGTGGCATTTTGGTCAACTCCTAACCTAATTTTATCTGCGAATTACTCTTGAAATGCTTTTCTCATGTGGGTGAATTTGAAGATTCCATTAATCCAAGAGACCATACATCAGACTCAAGAAGGCATGAGAGTATCAAGATTGCGTAAATAGGAGTTACTCTCGATGTTCATATCTTGCTCAATCTTGGGAGGTATCAGGTCCTCATCCTCACCAGAGGTGCTTCTTTCCAATATGATTAGAACGTTGGTGCGCGTGAAGGAGGCTGGATATGACACTGTTGAGTTGTGGTATAGCAACTTACCGGAATGGGTAGGTGATACATTGGTTGCGTCCTTGGAGGACCTCTCACTCAAGGCTTACTCGATACATCTACCAAAATTCCTTGCTGTGTTTGATGAGAAGGAGTTCAATGAGGCTGTACTCTCTACATTTGAATTAGTGGAAACGCTTGACCTCAAGGTTGCGGTACTTCATCCACCGAGTCCTGATGACCTTTCTGAATCACAGTGGAGAGAGAAGCTTGATCTCATTCTCAAAGAGGCCGCTCCTACAGATTGCATAGTGGCTCTTGAGAATGTACCGTACATCAAAGATGTTGACATGTTTATCCTGGATCAAATTGGGAAGCATGAAAATAGTACCCTTGGAATTACTATCGACATGGAGTTCATGCACATCAACGGGTCGAACATTGATTGGCTGACAACGGCTTTTAGAGATCGTATTGTCAACATTCATTTCAGAGATAGTGATGGGAACCTCTTGGGCTCTGATGGACATCGACACTACATCATCCCAGGAGAAGGAGAGATTGACCTTCATCGTGTTGTGAAAGTATTACACAAGTCAGAGTACAATGGACCTCTCACGGTCGAGGTCTCACACCGCCAATTAAGAAATATAATTGATGCTAAGAGATATGCTGAAGACTGTTTAAACGACCTAAGAAGTGCATGAACTGATTCATGATGACTCTTGGATTCTTATGTAAATATTGAAACAGTTATTAAAAAGAGGTGGTGGGAGCGGAAGTCCGCTCCCTGAGTGGTGGCTAATGTTTCCTCTCAGCATTGATTCTTACAAAGACCACGCTTAAAGCGACGACTCCAAAGACTCCAATGATTATTGATGCGTTGACTAGACCTGTAATGAAGGCGCTTGCTGCGGATGGAGATTTTATTGGAAATACTGAGAAGATTGGGTCGTGTGTGATGGAGTAGCCATCCCATTTGGCATAGCACGAACTATAGTAATAGGTCTGACCCCACCAAGAGTCGAGAGAATATGCTAATTCAGCAGCGGGTGTTGCAGTGTCATATCCGTAACTGTAGAAATACATCGGCATCACAGCTGTGCCAACATCATATGTCAGACCATCACTGCCTAGAACGTATGTCCCACCGAACTCAACCGTTGAGCGAAGTGCAGTTTCCTCTGAGAACCGTAGGAACCCATCTGGAATAGCTTCACTTTCAAGGGCTCCTGAAGGTGCTGAAGCCCATTCGGTCATTGTTGTTGGTGCAATCCCAGGTTCAGTGTACTCTTCTCCACCAGTGACCGTATAGGGCTCGGACCATGTGACATCTTCTGTATAGAATGTAGTCACATCTTGTCCAGCATAGATCTCACCAGTCACAGTGTAACTTGAGAAGGAACTCCAATAGTTCAATGTAAGTCCCAGTCCATCCAGCTCAAAGGGTACAAGTCCTGTTATTGGGTCCGTAAAGTCACCAACATACTGATCGATTTTGATAACTGCTGCCTCATCAGTGGCCTCAAATCGGAAGGTAAGCTCCAGACTATCAATATTTATTGGAAGAGACTCAGGCTCTTCAGTCATGTATTCAACGGGGAGTACTTCGCAATACCAAAGATTGTAAGGTTGGAAGGTCATTAGATCTCCTGTGATATCAGTGACTTCAGCGCTCCATTCAATCTGTCCATCTGAATTGATGTGGGGAAGACCAATGTCACCAATCTTGGCGTTATCCGCATAGAAATCATAGACCAATTCAGAGGCAGTCCGATTCATTTCATAGTTGACCCAGTCAATATAGCCATCTTCATCAAAATCGTAAGAGACCTCACTATAGACAATGTCCATCTGTCCATTACCATTAGTATCATTGAATACGCTAAGACCTGAGAAGTAATGTTGCATCCATTGCTCCGTATCATCAGTACGGAACATCTCATTTACATCATATCCGAATCCACAATAGTTCCAGTCATAGTCATACTCGTAAGTACCATTCATGAACGAAGCCCAAAAATACTCTTCCCGGAGATTTGGAATTATACTATTGGCATCAACAGGTGAGCCAAATTCATCCTCCCAACTATATTCAGCTAAATAATATGAGCTAGAATTGCTTTCAGAGTAATAAAATGATGAATAGATGAATACTTCATCTCCTGAGAGTGCTCCAGATTCAGGCCACCAAAATACACTCCAGATGTCCTTAATGTCTCCCTGACGGTTCATCCAGGAGATGTATGAAGCATCTGGATCAAGTAAGACAACAACAAGGAGGTTCGAGAATGACCATGAATTTGTCCAGTTGGAGTAACTATCTTCTGTAATTGTATAACCAGTTCCATAAATATCCTCAACATAGTACTCTGCGATGTATCTGAATCCTCCTTCACCAATATCCTCGATTCCACTATAATAACCAGGCTCAACAATAATTGAGTAATCGTCTCCTGTTTCATTCCACCACTGCCACCCAACATAGACCCCGGGTAACATCTCAGTGAAGGGACTTATTGTCTGAGTGATTTCGTATGGTCCGATTACCGTTTCAGCTGCAACTCTCGTTCCTGATCCAAAAACCAAGAAGGTGAAAATAAGAATAAATGCGGCTCGTTGTTTTTTGTCTGCTTTCATTCTAACAGTCATCCTGAATTCTAAAGATTCTGTTGAAAGTACAGGCTGAAGTTAATTATAGCAGTTTTCTATGAACTGTTCACTATATGGTTATTAATTGGCTTATGGAGTTTGTAAAACAATTTTAAAGGTGTATAATGGTTTAAAATCGTTCCAAAATTAACCATAAATTTGCATGGTTTTATCTGGTTACCTTCTTCTCAAGAGTGACAATCTTGGTTCTTCCACTTTCTACCCGTCTGATGAGTGAC
>SDOA01000087.1 GCA_004524595.1 Candidatus Thorarchaeota archaeon
GGATCGGGGAATTATAGCTCCAAACCTCAATATCTAATCGCAGAATTGAATCACCTCCCTCATCAGGAGCATGATCAAGAACAACGTGTAATCTTCCAGATTCTGCTTTCTCACTTACGAGTCTTATTGAATCACTCTCTGTGGAGCTTAACATATGAAACACTCCATCCTTGAGATAGGTGAGCCAAAACCCTCCTTTGTTATCCGCGGGATTTCGAAGCAGTAATTGCTCTTTTCCATCTGTGTTGATTAGACCGAGTCGTTTGATGTAGAAACCTAAGCGACCTTTTCCTCAGGATGAACACTCGACAGTATATGCGATGTCCAACCTCGGATTTCGCTTTCCAGTTTCTAGGATTTCCGACATGACCAATCACTATACCTATGCTAGGTAGGTATCTTACTCTTCTTGATATAAACATCCGTATAGGTTCGTCCACTAATAATTGGACATTATCTCACTGTTCATAAAGTTGATAAACGAGGTTAATGTTTTCAGAGTCAGTTTTGGTGGGTTATTATAATGACGACTCTAACTGTCGAACAGCTCCAGAAGTGGTATAAAAAACAGCTTCAGAAAAAGTCCAGTGAGTTCATAAAACAAGCTGAACGAAGTTACAAAGTGGTTGAAAGAGCTCTGAAAGATGTTGAGCTTCTGGTTAAAGAATTCGAAGACGAGGAAACTGATGAAGGTGATGGTATTGCTGCTAGGTTTGCCTTAAAACTTAAAGAAATCACTGAGGATTTTTATGTAGATCAAGATATCACATATGAAAGCACTGAAGCAATGCAAGGCGAGATTCAGCGTTTCATGCAAGAATTATGGGGAGCTGGTGCAAGATGGATTCGACGGATGGATAAGAGGTACAAAACAACAATCAAGACTCTTGATGTTGCCATGAAAGAACTCGCGAAAGAAATGAAAAAGATTGGGAAGCTTCTGTATGATTACGCGTGGGTAAAGGATCTTGAACGAATTGGTGGAAGAATAGACACACTCCACGACCTGACCTTTAGCAAAGATGTATTTGAGGAGCAAATCAAGACGGTCCTTTTGAAGATAGAAACTGCGTCGCATGATTATGAAGCATCCAAAAAGGTGTATGTAGAATTCAAAGAAACATCTAATGTTGCAGAATTACTTACCCTTGACAGTCAAGCTGAATCTGTATCTGCACTCTTGCGCATGAAAATGAATCCCCTGAAGAAGCAGGTGAAAAAATTCCTTCAGAGTGATACCGGGGTACGTATTGGTCCTGCAGGTCAAAAAGCACTTGTTGACTATTTTGAAGATCCATATCATGCAATTGTTGCAGAACCTGTTGGGTATCCAGGTCTTCTTGAAGGTCTTTCGGGTCTTCAACAGGCAATTGGTGCTGGAAAACTATCTTTGAAAGATAGATTGGCTCGACGGGCAATTGAGGAGATTGAAGCCCTCAAAACTGGAGAATTACAGAAACTTCAGAATCAAGCCAAAGAGATTGAAGAAAAGAGACATACTTATGCTGGTTCAGATGTCTATAAGACTAGTGAAGAACTAGCAAGCAATCTTAATGAAGCAAAGAAGAATCTTGAATATCATAAGAATGATCTGCTACGAATTCGGGATGACCTAGTACGTCAGATTGCCAAAGTTGCCGAATTCAAGACGCGTATAGAATCTGAGATTCTTGAATCATTTGGCGAAAAGGTGACAATTCAACTCGAAGTTTCATTAGAACCTCTTGTAGAAATGTGTACAATCGAATAACAGGTGGCTGGCTATATTGCGCGTTTTGGTCACATCAAAGCAAGATATGGCAAGTCAAACCATCAAAGATGTTCTGATTGAAGATTATGGATTTTCGCCAAATGGTGACTATTTTGAGAGCAATCCAATATTAGCATATAAAAAATCTGCAATTCTTATCACAACAGAGAGAGACATGATTTATTGTGATCACCTCGAAGCGAACTTTGACGCCGAGGTATTCATCTTTTGTTCACGTCACAGAGCAGAATCTGGCAAACCTGCACTTCTTGTGCATAGTACAGGCAATTTAGGTGAAGATGCGTCCTTTGGAGGAAATCCAAATGAACTATCCATATCAGCTCCCTCATTAGTTTCAAAAGCCTTGAAGAAACTGTATAGTGAACGAGAAGAAAGGAATCTATACGATTTTGATGTCACACTTGAGGTTACACACCATGGACCTACTTCGATGGATACACCACTTGTCTTTGTGGAACTTGGAAGCACAGAGGAGTATTGGGTGCACAAAGAAGGAGCAAGAGCTGTAAGCGCTGCAATACTTGAATGCATTTATGAACCTCTTGAATGTGAGGCCGTTATTGGATTTGGAGGAACACATTATGCCAGTAAGTTCAACAAACTCGTTCTTGAGAAAGGTTACACGGTTGGTCATATGGCTCCAAAATATGTTCTTAATGACATAACACCTGAAGTCATAGAACAGATGCTGAGTAGGACTGCAAGCAAGACCAGAAAGGCAATTGTTGACTGGAAAGGAATGAATGTGGAGAATAAAGAGCATGTCTTTCCTCTATTGGAGGAAGTCGGACTAGAAATTGTTCGTGATAAAGATGCCTGAACACTGGTTCTCAGATGTTCGTAAATATCAAGATAGAGTTTTTATGATACTATTACCTTCCCGAAAGGCTAATTACTACTAATTAGCTTCACAAGAAAATAGCTAACATTAGATGGGGATTGCATGGCCGCCAAAGATAATAACGCTATAATTGAAGACCTTCTTGAAAAAGTCAATAGCATAGCTGAGGAATTGGCTAGTATTAAAGAAGAATTGAGTGCACTAAGCACATTGTCTGACATTGCAAAGACTGTTGAATCAATGGATTCTGATTTATCTGAACTCAAGGAATCGAAAGATCTTAAGGAGTTAAACAAGAAAATTGATAAAATGTCCGATACTGTAAATGGCTTTGAGGAATCCGTTAAAGACATGGCTGATGCAAAAGAAACCGAGGTCATTATCAAAAAGATTGATGACATTCTACTCTCTCTAACAGAGACTGACGTTGTAGCAAAGAAACTCGATGACCTTCAGGGGTACATAGCTGGTCTCTCATCGATTGAAGAGAAGGTGCAAGACCTATCTAACCAATTTGACGAAACTAATGAGATCGTAGGCATTATCGTTCGACAGCTTGATGATATAGAACGTAAATATAATCAATCCATAGATAAAATTAGTGACACTGCAGAAATGGTAACAAAAATCATGGAATCTGCTTCTCTAATTGATGCATCTTCAGATAGAAAACTATTAGGTAAAAAACCTACTAAAACAACTGATGACGACGACGATGAAATTGAAAAGGCACCACCTATTTCGAAGGTAAATCTACCCTCGACGATCGATGCTCTTATGAATCGTTTAATAGGCTTAGTCAACCCACAGACTGAAGCGACTGAAATGGCTGAAGCACTTGAGGATGTTCGCGATCAATTAACAACCATAATCAAAGGTCATACTCCTGTGCTGTTTCAATTTGGTAAACGAGCTAGAGAACTTAAATCATATCCTCCCACAGCCACGCTCAATGAAAACGATATAGCTACTCTCAACAAAGAGATTAAATCTTGGTCCAGCAAATTAAAGGAAATTGCAAAGAGTTCTTAACTCCAAGTGATTCTCTCAGATGTATCTATTCAATAATTCTATTTTTGGCCAATTCTATGGTATTCCAGTGGCATAGGTTTATTTCGATAATTCCTTAATGCGCAATCAGAAGTGTCATTTGTGATTATTATCACATGATAAATGGAGCTTAGTGATCCAATAGATTAGAAAAAAGGATGGTAGCAGTCTTGGAACTTAAAAAACACAACAACCAATTCTCACAAAGAATCAATCTTTTAGATCAGATATCTGATACACAATTGGCCAAAGAATTCATTGAGATGCATGAGGTAAAATGCACTGAATGTCAAGAGGATCGATTACGATGTGCAACACGACCTGCCTGTAAAGATAGAAATTTCCTAAATACAATGATTGAGATTGGTGTTGAACCTGAGGATCTCCCTAATTTCTGCTATAGTCAAAATCTTGAGCAAATAAGACGCTATGTGTTGGAGAAAAAAGGTCGAAAAATGATTGACCGGAGGCTCCCAATAAAGGATCTTCTTTCTACTCTAGGTGTTAGCTCAATCAGACATTTCTCTACAAAATTCAAGAAAGAATGGTCTAATTTCTCTCAAGTTCAAGAGAACAATGTATTGCTCGTTGCTGGAGATACGCTACTATTTCGCTTTGATTTTCATCGTGGAATAGTAACCGTTAATCCGACTAAAGATAGAATCCATAGCTACGATGTTTTCAAGCTCTATTGCAAACTTTTCTCAACATATTATGAGGTTGAATCCAATATTAGAGATTTGACATCAAACTGGTGGATTCTTTCAATTCTTCTAAAGGATGTCGATACAGCTAATCTGCGAGCTCTCCAGAAAAGTGAACTAGCAGGTGCTTTTGAAGCAATATATTACAAAGAAATAGATGACAAAGCACAGATTGATGTTGAAGTTATCCGTAATGATAGTTCAACACCTCTCGAAGCTGAACATCTTCAAGAGCTGTTTCTGAAAGTATCAAAACTCAAGAAATGAGAGGATGTTCTAAAATCAAATCAAAATACATAACGCGGTGGGATGCGTAAATGAGTGATGAAGTAGTTAATAATTCGATACCAATTCTCAGGAAAAACCTTGACCTCACAGAAATCGAGGTAAAGGTAGTCGTTCCAATATTCCTGGGAGGAAATATGACCGCTGGAGGAATTGCTCTCCTTTCTGGAGAGAAGCTTCCATCGGTGAAAAGAGCCCTTACCAGACTTATTACAAAAGGTATGGTTAAGGAAATCCCCGGAATTGTGCCTGTATATAGAGCCCTTTCGCCAAGTTTAGCCTTATCTGACAAGTTAGCTGAAGCTTTAAACGATGTACAAGGATTAACAGGTGAATCTGAAAAGGCACTAACATCTAGGATTGAAGGTTCTGATAATGTAATTGAAACGTTGTTAAATCAACAAAAGAATGTATTAGATGACATCAAAACTTCGCTCTCAGGATATGAGGAGAAGGTCATTAATCTTGTTCAAGCTCAGATAGAACAAGTTGTTGCTACATCTACAAGTGCAATGACAGGGTTCTCAGAAGAAATCGAAAAAGCGATGAATGAGCTAGATACAACATTAGATACAAATCTAGGCACTAAAATGCAAGAACTTCACTCTGAAATAGACAAAGCGCAAATAGCTCTAGATAAAGATCTTTCAAGATCCGTGAAGGAATTTGATAAGTGGTTAAAACAGGAACGAAAGGGAGCAATCAGCTCAGTTGGTGAATTCGAATCAAAATCTGAGGCTTTAGTCAAGTTTGCTAAAAACGCTATTACTAAAGCCCTAACAACGTCGAATGAATCAATTCAGAAAATTGCTAGAAATATATCAGGTACTTTGACCTCTCTTGCATCAAATGCTTCTGATTCTGGCGTAGCTGTCATTAATAATGTATCAGCTGAGATTTCACAATTGCTCAATAATCTTGATACTGAACTTGAACAAGCATATCTCACTGGACAAGAATCCCTGAATGAAGTCATCACTCAATCCCGTGAGATTAGCGTAGAATACGGAGAATTCGCAAAGACTAGGATTGATGAGGCAATAGAAATAATCGATTCAGTTGGTAGCATTGTTGATGAATGGAAGAGTGAAGTTTCAGGACTCATGGATGTTGCATCCCAATCCGTGACCTCTCAGCTCAATCAAGTATCTATCACTGACACAAATTATCTTGAAGTCATGAAAAATTCACTCACATCCCATATTGAACGAATAAACAATACATTAGATGATGAGTATACCTCACTGAAGTCTTTAGCCACAACTCTTGGTACTGAATGTGAAAACAATCTTGGTGAGACAAGAGCTCTAATTCTTGACCTCCTTCAAAGTCAAAATCATGAAGAACAGATTTCATGTGATGCAGCTGGTAAAACGCTATCTACTGAGTTAGACAAATGGGTAGGAAATACTATTTCTTCAATTGATACAAAGCTTAACCAGACTTCTAGTGATATCTCTGAAATCCTTGATACCGAGATATCTGAGCTTAATACAATATCTGATGCTATGAATAGTAGATTAAAATCCGCCTTTAATTCTGTGATCAAATCGACAACAACAAAAAATGAAACATTGATTACTTCAGTAAAGAAAACAACCCATGACTTTGAATCTGCAGTAGGAACAAGGTTAGAAGAACTGATTACGAGTTTCACTACAGCTACTGAAAAGCAAATACGAGATGCAAAAGAGCTGTATGAAGGATTACGTGATCGATTGGATAATAGAATGTCCAAGAGTGTTTCGACAATTAATTCCCAAGCTGATAGGATCCAAAAGGAAATTACAAATTCAATCTCCGAACAAGAGAATCGACTCGAGCAACACACTCAAGCCATAAGAGAGGAATTTCATCAACGTCTTGAAGATATTATCAATCAGTTTCTAAGCCTTTCAAAGGGTCTTGAGGCAACCTTTAATGGTCTACTCTCCAGCCAGACTGTTGAAGCACGTGAGATTATTGCTTCTGCTCACTCTGAGTTCCGCACATCATTGAAAAATGAAGTATTAACTTTAAAGGAAGACTCTCAGAAACTACAACAAGAATACTCGACAGAACTTGCATTGAAGATTGATGAGGTTGGTTCATCGGTTGAAACTGCAAGGAAGGCTTTGGAGGAACTCTCTGTCCAGAAAAGAGTTGAGATATCGGAGAGTATGGCACAGACTCTTGGTACTCTTGAATCATCAGTCCGTAGTACAGAACAAAATCTCAGGGATCTCGAATCTGGAACCGTTAATCAATTTATAGAAAACATGGAACAGGTCTCGCAAGAATTCAAGGTGACTGCAGACGGAGCTCGGGATAATATTATCGAACGTCTTGATACTGTAAGAGCAATAACCGCTGAGTCACTTAACCGAAGTGCTACAGCTGCAAAATCTGCAGCTGATACATTTATTGATGCACAAAAGGACCTCAAACAGCGATTCGTAGCTGATTCAAGCAAGAAGATGAATCGACTTGCTACAAAGAGGGCTAAAAGTTCTGCAACAATTATAGAAACATTCCAGAGTCAGCTCTCAGACAATCAGACCAGTGGTGTTAAAGATCGAAGTGTAGCGAAAGATGAAATCCTAGCTGCTGTTGAGACACGGAGGTCTGAAGTTGCAAATGCATTCGATGCTGCATCTGCTTGGATTGATTCAACTATGTCTAATGTATCAGGGTCACTTGATGCACATGGTAGCAAGTTGAAAAACGAACTGACAATGATGGAAAAAGGACTTCAAAAATCAGCCGTTGAAGCCAAAGCAGAAATCCAAGAACGTGGTGAATTGGATGTTGATCGTCTCCATGAAATTGCTAGTGCTCTATTAGAAAACACTCAGACGATTATAACAGATCGGCTTAATGAATTTGGAGACAGCTGTGCAAATGCTCTCACAAAAGGGAATGAATCATTTACACAAATGCCCACAAAATTAGGCGAAGAGCTAAGTGAAATGGAAACCAAAATCTCTGAAGAAATAACAAAGGATTATTCTACAGTATCCGGAGATCTCGCAACGTCTTTCACTGAATGTTTGCGCTCTTCAGAATCTGCATCAGAGGGTTTCAAGAACCTTATTGAAAACACCTCTATTCAATTGACTCAAAAACGTGATGAAATTGCAGAAGAATTCAAGAAAAATACAGAACTGTCAAATCAACATGCATCCCGCAAGTTCGAAATGATTGGTCTCGCTCTTAAGACTCAGTTAAGTTCTGACACGTCTCGATTAGTAGAGGATGCCCGAACAGCTTTTACTGCTCAGAATCTCGAAATAACAAATGCAGTCACAAAAACAACAAATATCATTAATGAGGAAACATCTTCTTTGCGGCAAATCCGAAATGAAGCACTTTCCTCTTTTGGAAACAGCAGTGAAAAATCTCTCAAACGTTGGTCTTCAGAACAAAAGGAAGATCTGAAGTCTATTCAAGAACGATTACTTGCGTCAATATCTGGCGTTACCGATCAAACAAAATCAACAATTGAAGTATTACAAGCGATTCATCAATTAGGTGATGAAATCTTATCTGCTCCGAGAGAACGGACTTGGTATCTATCCGGGACTGAAGAGGCATGTGCTCATATCATGGATATGGCAGAGCGTGCTGAGGATTCTATCATCATATCTCTTACAAATCTCTCTTGCATAGACACTAAAAAACTAGCTAAAGTTAAAGCGCCAAAACGCAAAGTACTCATTATACCTGAAGAAGAGGAACCTATTTCATTATCTGAGGCTCTTGAGGGCTGGAGGATCTGGGAAACTAAAACGCCGATGCTTTTGTCAATAGTTGATGAAAAAGAGATACTAGTTGGTGGAGCAACAGACACTGAAGCACTTGTTGCTTTGGTTTCTGAAGATGCCAGTTATCTCCGCTTGTTCCATGATCTCTTGGGTCCACGGCTCATCAATAGTAGAAGATCTACTCAAAAATAATCTCATAGATGATGGCGTCCTCACCATCGTAGTACTCTACGATTTTGTCGACCGCCATCATCCCTGCTTTCTCATACAGATGCCTTGCCCATCGATTACTCTCTTTTACTTCCAGCTCACAGGTTTCTAATCTTGATTCCATCATACTCCTAAGAGTTGTTTCTAATAGTTTCATACCATATCCTTTGCAGCGTTCGGGTTGATTAATTGCAATATTGAGAATGTGCCCACTATTTGCATCATAATCTTCTTCCCACACGATGTATCCTATGACCAGACTATTCTGAAACATTACATTCATACATATGATAATGTCATCATCAACTCGGAATCTTCCTCTATTCTTCGCAATTTGATAGAAGATGTCTTCCTCCCAAGGAGGTGAAAAACTACTCTCCTCTATCTCTACAATCCTCTCCACATCATCCAATCTAACTGGACGAATTGTAAGATCATTCATTTCTCATTCTCCAGATATCTGAATTGACTCAATCGAGCGTTTGGTTTGATCTAAGTTCATTTCCACACACAGGACAATAAGTTGCATTTACCGGTATTGGATTTTTACAATATTCACAGTATGAACCAACGACCATGTATTCCTTATTTGGTTGGTCTTTAGAATCCAATCGGTTTACTATAGCTGGTAAGAAGAACATCATTACGAAGAAAATGATGAAGACCATTCCTAGAAGAACGTATGTAGAAAAATTTCCGGAAGACCCAAAAAAGAAGAATGGGAAGAAAAAGAAGAATCCGCTATCGATATTACTACTTGAGACTAGTACAAGTACAGTACCTAAAATGATGAAAAGGAATCCTATGATATAGAGATTAGGCGACCACTTCACATGTGATTCCTTCCTGATTTTATATCATCCCACGATTTTTCAGTTGCTCAATTATTTGATGATATTTGTTGTCATCAGAAATCATATCATTCACCTGAGTTTCGAGAGAGTGAGAACCTGGAATGAGATGTACTTTGATTTTACTGTCTGGATAAACAGATTCTAAACGATGACGTATCAGAATACCTATGAGACCTCCCATCGGACAATAAGGCACAGTTGGTTTGAACTGTACTTCGATTAAATCATCATTAACTTGAATGTATTCCTGTTTCACAATTGACATCTGAGGATCCGTAATTGAGATAGGATGTTCTGGATCCATCACTGGTTCTAATGCTTTGAACACTTCATTAATAGAGGTCATCTTTGCTCTCCAAGTCAAAATCCCTTTTTTGTCTACTTAATAATCTATGGCTCAAGATAGACGTGCATGTTTGTAATCAATTCAGTTATAACGGAGATAAGAAGGTATATCAACAAATTGACCAGTCTTAATGCATTTCTATGTAATAATGCAAGACATGGATTGTTCAATAATTTCATGGGGGTATTGCAAATATCATCAACTAAGAAAAAGCGAAGCAGGTACCTTTTCAAAATCACAGTAGTCGGCCCTGATGATAAGTTACTTGAAAAGGTACTTTCAACCTTTGACCCAGTTGTAGCTGTAGATGGAATACGGATTGGGTCCAGTGAATTTGATACAGACACCTCTGACATTCATGCAGTGTTTATGTCTCCAAAGCATTCAGCACTTGATATTCTTCTAACGCTCACCTACAAAGGTTCTAGTGCAGTTATTATTGTCTTGAAAGAACCCGATCCAGATATCGAAATTATCTACAGAAATGAGATTCGAGAAAATCTTGGATCTGGCATTCCAACACGAGTTCTTTCTGTCACATTGCCTCTTGATGAATTCGAGAAAAATGAGATACATCATATCTTCGATGAGGTAGTTGAGGAGATACTTGCAATGAAGGTCAAGACTTCGAAAAAAGAAAAATAGAGAGTAGAAGTAGGTAAGACGGACGTAATCAAAACCCTTTTCTCAATTTTTAATTCCTCAGAACATGGTGTCACCAGTGAGTTCTGATAATAAAAAATCTGACGAGTATTGGATGGGTGTACGTGATGCACTAAGAATGGTAGACAGTTTCAACAAGTGGGCGATGAGAAACTCCAGCCGTGCGAAGAGCTTGGAAGATTTCATCCATGACGGTCTTATTGCTGCTGCCAAAAGATGTGAATCTTGTCTGAGTGAGAAACTCGGATTGGCTTTCACTGCTGAAGATAGTGAAGACCAAGATTTTGATGAAATACCTGTTATGGAGGAGGAACCACAGGATTCTGAAATTACACCTGTTTTTGATGAACCATCCGAAAATGAGGATGAAGAACAAGATTTTGATAGTACACCAGAATATCCATTGGAAAAACCATCATACATGCATAAAGAATCATCATATGAAATATCCGTTGAAGAAGAACCTTTTGAATCAGAATTGACAATTGACCGAGCTGAAGAGTTTGAGGATGAAACACCTTCAATTGATAGTGTTGAGCGGATTGATGACGAATCTCTAGATAGGATCGAGACGGAAGGACCTCCTCGAGACTTTACAACTGATTTTGTCTTGGTTGAACCAACTCCACTTTTTGTGGACGAACATGAAGAAGAATCAGTTTCATCTGAGGAATCTATCGAAACCAAAATGGATGAAGACGAAATGAAAATTGAGGTTGAACCTGATTCAGAAATAGAAAGTAGCGACGTTCCTCCTTTTACTTGGTCTGATTATGAAACTGCAGTTACTCCTTCTGTCGAACTTGAACCTTCTGATTCTGAAAATGATATGCTACCACCTATGGATGATGAGATTGATGATGTTCTTTCGAATGACATCGAAATCACAGAGCCACCAGAACCTCCCAAGATTTGGAGTCCTTATGATGAATCTTCAATTAACGATGATGACGAATCATCTGATGAACTTGATGAAGATGAAACAGATGGTGAAGAATCAGAACCAAATGATAATGCTGATAACGAAATTGACGTAAAAGGACCGCCCCCTCCGCCCCCACCTCCAGAGAGCGAGGAAGATGAGGAGGAAAGAAGGCGTAGGGCTAGAAGATTGTTCTTTGGAGCCTAATCCTTTATTTCCCGAATTAGTTGATAGAGTCGTACTGCATCATCTGCAGTTTTGACTCCCTTGACTATTGCACTTCCAGAGGACATCAATGTGATTTTTTCTTCTGAACTCACATTAATGATGATGAATCTACCTGCTTGAGTTACAGGATATGATTTTGATAACCTTAGAGAAATCTTTCCTAGGTCGATATTCTCCAACTTAGGAGGTGTAATATTAAAACTCATTGAGCAGAGCTTTTTCACATATAATCCCTCCTTTTTTTCTTCTAGAATCTCTCTCTGATTCGAACAGACAACGCATGTCTTAGATTGGCTTATGTCGAAGGTTTCGAAGCTCAAGGTATCCGAATCAATTGTCATAAGACGATTTGCAAGAAGTGGCTCTCTTCCTGTTGCTAGGAACAAAGCTTCATTTACTTCAATTGACGCAGTGATTGCTAGCAAGGTTGGAGAAACTCCGATATTAGCACATGTATTCAGGGGGTTGTCCACTGCATCTCCCATAATGCAATTGAAACAAGCAGTTTTTCCAGGGATAAATGTGGAGAGATTGGCGAAATACTCAACCGCCCCAGCAAAGATATAGGGAATACCAAGTCTTAGACTAGTTCTATTGACAATCTTTCGTGTTTCAAACGAATCGAGGCCATCAACGATGATATCTGCACCATGCAATAGATCTAGTGCATTCTCTTCCTCCAATGAAATTGAATATGGCTCAAGTTCGACTTCAGGATTCTTTAATCCAAGGTTTGCAGCTGCAGCTTCTGCTTTCGGATACCCAATATCTACAGTATTGTATACTGTCTGTCGTTGAATATTAGATAGTTCAACAATATCTCTGTCAATTATCCTTATTTTCCCGAAACCGATAGCTGTTAACAACGTCAGAGCAGGGCTACCAAGTCCTCCAGCTCCCACGACTGCAACAGTTGTATTCATGATTGATTCCATATCTTCTTCATGAATATTCCGAAGAGCTAAGAGTCTGGAATATCTATCACGTTGATTTTCTGATAATTTCATTTCTACTACTTTACGAACAAAGCATTCACTTAAAATCTTGGACTTCTGTCCATACAACCATGGAATATACAGCTGAAGTTGCAATTGGTCTTCGTAGAGACGTTAGAACTTCGCTTTCATATGCATTATCGAAGCTGACTAAACCTTTAGAGACTCCAAAAATACTAAAGTATGTAGTGGTAAAGCCTTCAATCTATGACCCTAAACTTGTTGGAAATACTAATCCTAACGTAGTAAAAGCTGTAATTTGCTCATTCAAATTCCTCGGCACTATCTATGTTGTTGAAAGCGATAATCCATTAAGAAAGGCTTCTAATGCATTTACAGATTGTGGGTATGACAACCTTGCTGAGGAGAGAGTAAAACTGGTCAATCTCTCTGAAGAGCAAACAAAAAGAATTGAAATGCCCGGTCATTATTTTAGAGATCATCCAATTCCCATGCTTCTCCAAAACGGGTATGTTCTGATAAATGTGCCAACTGTGAAATTGGAACCAGAGAAAATCACAATTGGAGCAGGAATTAAGAATTTATTCGGACTTCTCCCTGAGGTTAACAAACGAAAATACCATGAGAGAATAGATGATGTTCTCATAGATCTCTTAACCATATTTCGCCCTCATCTTACAATTGTCGATCTTTCGAAAATTGTCATTGGGCATAGAGAAGACGGTATAACTCGCGAGGCTGGTGCACTTCTGGTTGGAAAAGATCCTGTTGCTGTCGATGCTATCTGTGCAGATTTCTTTGGTATTGATCCCATGAATATTCCCCATCTCAAGATGGCTTACGATTTGCACTTGGGAGAAGCTCTTGTTGATAGAATCAGAGTAATCGGTACTGAAGAACAAAAGGCCAAGTTATTCGAGCTTTGTCGACTTTGACCAAACAGAAAGCATTTATCAAACAATGTTCCATCGCCTATCTCGACCACGGACATTGCGCGCCGTGCACTGGAATTTTGGGTGTGCCAGATATGGACTGGACTTCTCATACAATGGAACGAATCCCTGAGTCAGGTACTCTGAAAATGTTTGACTTGGCTCGGAGCTTAGAGAAACAAGGAAAGAAGGTTTACCATTTTGAAGTAGGTCAACCTGATTTTCCAACTCCTGATAATATAGTGAATGCTGGAATAACGGCTCTGAAAAAAGGTCTTACAAGATATACTCCTGCTCGTGGTATTCCTCCTCTATTAGATGCCATCGAGGGGTTCTATAAGTCACGTGGAATTGATTTTGATGGAACAAAAAATGTCATCGTAACACCAGGTGCAAAAATGGCTTTGTTTCAAGGAATCTTAAGCACGATAGATGCTGGTGATGATGTTCTTCTATTGGCTCCTGCTTGGCCAACTTACAGAGTGATGATAAGAACTGTAAATGCGAAACCTGTAGATGTGCATACAAATGGTGACTATACATTAAATGAAGAATTACTGAAAGATTGTATATCCAGAACAGTAAGTGCACTCATCATTAACTCGCCAAATAATCCTACTGGCGGGGTATTAACTAAAGAGCAACTCAAACTAATACATGATCTTTCAGTAGATCATGACTTCGTCGTATTCTCTGATGAAATATACGAAGAACTGGTCTATGATGGCTACAAGCAAGCTTCAATGTTAGAAATCGACCCAGAGATGGAACACACTCTTGTAATCAACGGATTCTCTAAATCTTATGCAATGACCGGTTGGCGCCTTGGGTATGCTATTGGAAATGATGAAGAAATCTCAAACATGGCGAGAATTCAACAGAATACCACTTCTTGTGCAACATCCTTTGTTCAATATGCTGGGGTTGAAGCACTTACTGGAGACCAGAGTTCAATCGTTAAAATGACTGCAGAATATCAAAAGCGTAGGGATGAGATTATACGTCTTTTCAACAACATTGAAGGTGTTTCCTGTTTGAATGCTATGGGTGCATTCTATGTCTTTCCCGATACTACAAAATATGGACTCAGCAGTACGACACTTGCAGAGTTGATACTCAAAAAAGTAGGTATTTGTTGTACTCCTGGTGTAGCATTTGGCCAAAAATATGACAATCACTTGCGGTTTTCATATGCTACATCAATTGATGAGATACGAGAAGGAATGAACAAGCTTGCTGAGTTCCTCCCTACACTCCTATGATGTGGATTCTAATTGAAGTAATCAACATAGCTAGAAATTGGTGAATGATTTTGACACCTTCGACAGCATGTAGTAGATCTGACGAAAGCTGCCTACCACGTTTTGAATGTACCAGGTGCGGTTCCTGTTGTCGTGATAGGCAAATCTTGGTAACTGTGACTAGTAATGATATTATCCGTATTTCGAAAGCATTAGAGCTAATACCTAGCGAAATTCTGCGAGCTCTTGACTTCTATATTGTTGAACCCGGTACATCTCCTCCAGTTGGTCTTGAAAAAATCCCTTATATCACAACTGAGCGAGGACAGGCATATGTTGCGCTGAAAAAATTAGAAAATGGTGACTGTATTTTTCTAAAAGATAATGAATGTATGATCCATCCTGTTCGACCAAGGGTCTGTAAATCATTCCCTTTCGTCTTTAATGAGACCGATGGTAAGAGGTCCTGGGGTCTTAGTGCGAAAAAAGAAATTTGTCCTGGATTAGGAAAAGGAGTGAGGATTTCTGCTAATGAGCTCGGTTCTTTAGCTATAGAAATTCTCCAGGATTTTGAAAACTATAGAAAATTTGCCGATTGGTGGAATAGTTCATCTACATCTTTTACGGCTCTAGCTTTCATCGATGAGGTTTTTTCAATTGGTCGAAGAATATCTAAGTAATTCTATATATTTATAATTTTGATAGTATCTGTAGAATGTTACCGAAATTATGCTCTACAGTACGGCTCTTTTCAGTATATGAAGCTAGAACTTTTAATCTATCGTCTATTTCAGCCAGTTCAATAAATCTGTCTGAACGAATCTCTGAGTGTATTTCTTCATTAAGCTCCAAGATCTCGTCTGATGTACGCAAGATGTATTGAAGCATTTTAATTAGAAGATTAAAATCATTGATATCGCGAAGCTGCAGAGTCTGACTATAGAATTGAAATTCGAGTCTTGCAAGGCGTTCACGCATTCGAACAAGACGTAATATCCAACTATCAGCCTCCTCATCTTTTAATGCCTCCTTAAGATTTGACCAGTAATGCTGCTGGTCTAGAAGCTGTACTAAATAACTACGGAGGAATCCAAAGTGATCTACTCCTGCTTCAATATCCTCTTCTGTTCCAATTGGCTTCATCATAGAGTCCATTTGGCTGTGTTTTACAGCAATCTTTAGTGAAAATTTGTCAACATATCGTTTGACTTCGTCAGTCTTCTCCTTCCGACTCATTAAATCTGCAAAGGTATCTCCAAGTGTCAGAATAAACTTGTAGAGACACTCTGAGCATATTTCTGCACTTGCAGTTGCTTCCTTAGTTGAGAGAAACTGTAATGCATCTTCAAGGTCATTTCCTGGGACATCCTTTCCATGGATTCTTAATACCCATCCCTGTGAGATACAATATACTTTATTGTCTGGATAATTCACAAATATTGATGCATAACAGATGTTGCCTTCAGAAGCTTTTTCCTCTCTCATACTCTCCTTTGATGTGTGAAAAGAGAAAATTGAAGGATCTATTTCAATTGCTTCGATTTCTAATACACTATCATTATTGACACAGAGCTTCTCATCCCCGAATACTTTGAAACATGGACATCCTCTGACCAATTTTATTGACGAGGTCTCTTGTTCTTCAAACACGTTTCTCCGCTCCAACTACAATCGAAATTCATTATTTGCTCTCTGTTACACCATTATATCTATGACTGCCATGCATTTAGAAGTTATTGTGAAGTGTGTGCATCAATCTCACTAAGAACTTTAATCAGATTGATAAATTTGAATTCTGTCTTTCGACGTTTTTCGGAGTGTTTTTTGAGTGATTCTTGAATATCAAGACTCATCACTTTTCGGTTCAGGATTTCATGAGTGCTCTCACGAATCTGATCACTTAATCTGATGACCTTTTCTGAGACTCCTACCATAAACTGAAGAGTGTGCAAAGGGTCAGACTCTTCTTGGTTTTCATCAAGAGCTAGGACTTGCGTCAAAAATATTGATTCGAGTCTATAAAGCGTACGGTAGTATTCCACAAGTCTCATTAATGTCTGATCTGAGCCACTGTCTTTGATTTTCATCGTAAGAGCTGCCCACTGTGAACGTGTTCTGTTTAACCTTTTGATATACTGTTTCACATAATGCTGATAATGCTCTGAATTTTTACCCTCTGAGAAACCACTCAATTCAGCCGCCAATCTTGAGGCTACTTCCTTCATATAGGATGAAATAACTTCTTGTTTCTCGTAGTCCGTCAAGAATCCTTCTGATGCCTCTCCTAGAGTTCTTAAATATTTATAGAGACAGTCAGAACAGAGCACTCCGTCTCTGCTCTTTTCTGTTGTTGTAACGAATTGAAGAGCACTATCAATTTCAGCCGTCTTGATGTCCTTCTTATTTATGTTGATTCTTTGTCCCTGACTCACACAATAGCAGTACCCTTCTTTTCTATCCAAGTAGATCAGAAGATAGCACATGCTCTCTCTATCGCTCTTGTACGAATGTAATTCCTCTAAAGACTCAATCTGTTCAAAGAATGATGGATCTACAGAAATGGCATTTATTGGGAACACATCATCTCTGTTGAGACAAACTCGCTCCTCACCAAACTCTCTGTAGCATGGACACCCTTTTACAAGTCGTGTTGTGGGCTGATTTGTTTCTAGTATGGATGGGTCCAGTCCTAGTTCAGAAGCTCTATTTCCTATCGCTCAACACGCTCCAAAGGGTAATGGATATTCGGTTATGATATTATATATTAGGAATGGATATCAATGTTTCTTTCTCTGCGAAATTCTACTTTCCTATCTCCTCTTCAGTTATTCTCCCTTTTTCAATCAATCTTGCATGTAAAAATCGAGATGATACTGCAGAAAACATTCATAAAAAACAAACCCTTAATCGTCTTTGAATTCA
>SDOA01000205.1 GCA_004524595.1 Candidatus Thorarchaeota archaeon
AGGAATAGCGAAATTTACTATCTCGATATTACTCAAATCTTCGATAACTTCTTCTATCTCCCGGCGATCCTTTGAACGTGCCAGATAGACTTGAGTGTAGAGTCTAGTGGCTTTCATAATCTCAGGATAATATCTGTGTAATATTAAGTCCATTCATTAAAAATAGTTAATATTGTATGATTGGCGCCAATTGTATTCATATTACTATAAGTCTACAATGATGAATATATTCCATCTACATTTCATTACACAAGCATGCTCTTACCATAAAATAGCTCACCAAGTTTCTTCAGAGCATCCCGGACACATTCTCTCTTTCCACTAACTTGTAGATGACGTTCACCATCTAATGAAATATTCACCTGGCAATTTTCGGCCATCTCTGAAACAACTTCGACGGGAATATTGTCTGGCAATTTGATTCTGAAGAACGCCGTATCTTTATCCCTTGGAAGGTCTGATATCGGGACTTTTGTGCTTTCATCCTCTTCCTGTATTCTTCCTTCTATAGCATCGATTATTTTTAATTCCCAGATTTTTCGGAAGGATTCACTCACTCGCTCTTCTGCACGAATAAGTAGAGAGTCTTTGAGAATCATGATCTTCTCTTCAATTTCAAGTTTGAGCCGTGTATCATCACCTTCCCCAGCTCGGATTTCTGCTTCGAACGAGTTCAGATATTCCAATACCATCTTTGAATTTCGAAGGTCGGCATAGGCAAGATTTGAGAGCTTGACATCCTTCTTTTCAAGTTCGCCCATAAGTTCGTTCAAGACCATCCATACAGCACGTAGAGTTGCGAGAGATACCACAGCTTCCTACTCCTTTAACATCTCCTCAATCTCTTTGAGGAAGCTCTCTTCACGCCACCATCTCAGGTCTCGTGCACCAGTTGGACATATTGCTGCACACGCACCACATCCCTCACATCTCAACTCGTCGGTAACGCTCTTCTTCACACCTGGTTCAACTTCGACCATAGATATTGCATCATATGGACAGATTTCCGAGAAGTGACAGAGATCACATCCAACACATAGCTCCTCATCTACTTCTGCTGTGAGAAGTTCAACTTCTACAGTACCCAAATTCAAAGGAACACAGGCTGCACTTGCAGCGCCTCGTGCTTGATTGACTGAATCAGCTACACTCTTTGCATAAGTACATCCAAGAAAGATACCCGGGACAGTGGTTTCGACAGGTCGGAATTTCATGTGCATCTCAGATAAGAATCCATCCTGCCCTCTATTGATTCCTAAGGCCTTTGTCAATTCGTTAACATCATGAGGTGCTTCAAGTCCCAATGCAAGAACCACCATATCCGACCGTATCTTGAAAGTCTCTTGAGAGAGAGTATCATATACAGTCACAATTGCCACATCACTATCCTCTGCTTTTTCTACAGTAACAGGGCGTTCCCTCTCCCAACGTAGATAGGCTATACCATTCTGCCTATTCTCACGCCACATCTCTTCCATACCGTTTGCAAAGGGACGAATATGCTCTTTATAGGCAGAGAAGATCTTAACATCAGGGAACAATTCCTTGAGTTCATGCTGCATTGAGATCACCGCTGAACAGCATACTCTGGAGCAATACCTATTTCCCTCTCCTGGATTCTGTCTCGACCCGACACAATGAATGAATACTGGGTTCTTTGGAGCCTTCTTGAGTTCACCATTCTTTAGTTTTCTCTCCAGATCAAGTGAAGATATTACTCCTGGAGCTACTCCCCAACCATATTCTCCTACCTTAGGATCATATGTATCCATTCCTACTGCAATGACCATAGTACCAATTCTGTGAATAGTATGCTCTCCAGTTTTTAGATTCTCAATCGAGATATCGTAATTTCCATATGAACCATCTCGGGCTGTGATTTTCGAATTGAGATGGACCTTGATAAGCTTCTCCTTCTCAACTCGCTTAACTAGATCGTCAACAATCTCTTGGGCTGAGTTCATCTTTGGGAAGATATTGCAAAGATCGTTCAATCTACCACCAAGTCTATCTTGTTTCTCAATCAGAATGACATCAAATCCTTTTCTTGCAATATCAAGAGCTGCGGTCATTCCTGACACGCCGCCACCTACAACCATCGTTGTTCTAGTAACTTCAACTTTCTTTTTAGGAACTTCCTCGTTGTTGAGTGCTTTTGCCACTCCACTTCGAATCATATCCTGCGCTTTTTCCTGTCTCAACTCTCGTGGTGCTTGTGTGTGAACAAGAGTAAGATGTTCACGGAGTCCAACCGGTCCCACTAAGTAATAACCAGATAAGCCGGCGGCCTCCATCGCACTTCTGAAGGTCTCTTCATGTTGAAGTGGTGAACATGATCCAATTACGACACGATTCAATTTGTGTTCTTTAATGGCATTGGTTACAAATTCCTGTCCTGGGTCTGAACACATGAAGATGTAATCAGTGGAAAAGACAACATTTGGAATATTATTTGCCCACTCTGCTAATCCTGGTGCATCAATCTCATTACCAATGATACCTCCACAATGACAAATGAAGACTCCTACTCTGGGTTCATCACCTAGTTCTGCTGAAGGAATCTCAGGAGGGATTTCAGGCACTGGTATTGGCAAAATGGAATGAGCTGCCATCGCTGCTCCTTTTCCCTCATTCACTGTATCAGTCCCATCTCGAGGTCCGTGAGCGCATCCTGCGACAAAAATACCTGGCCGATTGGTTTCGAGAGCGTGTGAATTCGGATGTAATTCTTTTACCCAACCTGTTTCTTCCACCTCGATTCCAAGCACTTTAGCTAATTTCTGAAAGTCCTTATTTGGCCTAAAGCTTGAGTTCAGAACCACCATAGAGATTTTGTCTAATTCAATTATCTCTCCTGTCAGTGTATCCTCTAACTTGACAAAGAGGTCATGAGTGTCTGAATCCTCCTGAATCTCTGCAATCCTTCCTCGAATGAATTTGACGCCTTTGTTCTTCTCTGTGTCCCAGAGGAATTCTTCTAGGGCTTTTCCTGCTGTTCGCATGTCCATATAGGTGTAAAATATCTCACAGTGATCTTCAGGGTAATGCATTCGCGTTACTTGGGCGAGCTTGACACCGAATGAGCAACAGACTCTATTACAGTGGTCACTATACCCTGTGATGTTCTCTCGCACATCTCTACTACCGACACAATTGACAAACATAATTCTGTCAGGTTCTCTACCATCAGAAGGTCGAACCATGTGTGCTTCAGTTGGTCCTGTAGGATGGGTCTGTCGATCATATTCCAATGAAGTGACTACATTTGGAAAGACACCGTACCCATATTCACCATAGTCAAGTGGTTTGTACTCTTCGAAACCGGTCGCAACAATAATCGAACCAACATGAAGCTTGTAAACTTTGTCTTTATCATTATAGTCTATACAACCTTGAGGGCAGATAGCAGCACATGTTCCACATCCTATACATGACTCTCGATCGATCGTGGCAACAAGAGGTATTTGTTGTGCAAAGTTGAAATAGATTGCTTTTCTGAGTGACAATCCAAAATCATATTCATTCGGGACCTCTACTGGACAGGATCGTACGCACAAACCACACCCTGTACATTTATTCTCATCCACATATCTTGCCTTCTTACGAATGGTGACAGTGAAGTTGCCCTCCTCGCCCTCAACTTTTTCGACCGTTGATAACGCGTGTATCCTGATATTCTGATGTTTCCCTACAAAGGAGGTCAACGGAGTCATGACACATGCTGAACACTCTAGAGCAGGAAAGATTTTGTAGATGGCCACATAATTTCCACCAATGTTTACAGTCTTTTCAACGATATGCGCTTGGTGGCCTCCATCTCCCAGTGCTAGTGCGGCACTAATTCCTGCCATTCCACCACCAATGATCAGTACATCCGTGGGCTTTCCTTTCTTATCCGATTTATTGGCTGCATCGTTGACCATAGGAACATACTCCGGTGTCAGGTAGTAACAGCGGCAACAATCGCAGGGGCGATATAATCTTTCTGTCGTGACCTTAAGGGTGTTAAGAAGTTAGAACACATGTTCCAATAATTTATCCGCACATCCCATTTTTTAGTGATTTGCATTCATGCAATCTGTCGACTATGCACTATGCTGAGGCACCCTCCATGACAGGAGCCTTATCCCGATACATGTTGTTTGGTGGAAGTATGGCTGATAAGCCAAAAGATCATATAATCCGTACGTGTCATGTAGTGTGCATGTTTCCGAAGTGATATAGAAATGATATGATTGTGAAGAGGACGACTCCATCACAATCATTTTCTATCTTACTGTTTCGATTG
>SDOA01000088.1 GCA_004524595.1 Candidatus Thorarchaeota archaeon
GTGAACAAAAACACCAACAAGAAAGATGTATGAAATCATCTTCCAATCCAAATTGAATTTCTTCAAGTAGGCTAATAGGGCAAGAAGGATGTATTCTCCAATAACCACAAAAACCTCAATGATTCTCTGCTCTGTCATTATTCTAGTAACCGTTATTTTTGTATCATTGATAGGTAGCAAAACTGAAACAAATCCAATTATGAGCCAGCCAAAAAATAATAGGAATGACCAGTGTATTCGTTCTCTTCTTTCATTTACCAAATGACCTGGTTGTGTTGAGAACATGACTTGAACATAGGAATACTGGACCATTCCATACGTGATGGAAAAATAGACAAAGAAAGAGAATGGCGATATCCAATTTGGGAGACCTTCGACTGTCCGAATTCCAAGGTATCTGTACCAAATGTAATAGTCTACAATGAAGTTGACCAAGATTCCTAGAAATCCGAACAGGAGTGGTTTCACGTATCCACGTTTCCATAATAATGCAATCCAGACGAGAGTAAAGAGTAGGTCGAAATATATGAAATCTACATTGAATGATCTTGAAACGATACTTTCGAATTGCATTTTGATATACACAATGAAAAACCGATGTAAAATATGTTCCTCAAAAGAAAGGAAAAAGTAGCTACTAGGTTTTGATACCTAGAGAGCTACTAATCTAATTACTATATTTTTTTCTTTCAAGTCTACCAGTAATTGAAAGCCAGAATACAACAAATGCTACAAAAACGAAGCCATATCCTGGATCTAGAAATGGGAATTCCAATAAGAGAAATGGAAATCTAATTAGAATGTAAAGGAGTAATCCAATTGCCATTCCTAGAGGGCGAGACCTTCCTGTTGTTCCGGCACTCTTCATTCGCTTCCAAGTAATTAAGAACAAAAAGATTGGTAGGAAGAAAAGTACGATCACAATAGCTCCAAGATACCAATAGTTCAGAAATGCAACACTAACAGGTTCTGGATATGATTGAACCATTAGAAGTACTACGGGAATGTAGAGAATCATAGGTATTGATGCTGCAGTACGATAACCTGATGCTAGAAGTGCAACTCCTGTAAATATGACCAACGCAAATGAAGATACGACAAAGTCAAAATACGCTCCGATGATATACTCGATAATGCCGACATTACCAAAGATACCTATTGTTAGACCCATTGTGAAGCAAATAAAAATTATCATCAACAATGCGGTTGGTAACTGCTTCGTTTCGCTCCATCGACCATATGTATATGATGCAGTACCACTGGAGAACATGATTGCCATGACTCCAAAGATAGCAATAGCGACAACGTGTAATTCAGTAACTGCCCCAATCGCAACCAGACTAATGATAATATACACTGGAATTGCAAAACTAGCCCCATAACCAAGCAGCTCTGCAGATATTTTCTGCTCAGGTTTTAGAAATGCAAAAGCAATCATTGCAGGTCCCATCAACGCAATGATAGAAATTGCGACAGTGAATTGTATCGGTAGAATCTGGAATAGACGTGGGACCGCAAGAACCTGTGCAATCATAGCATATCCTAAGGCTAGACTCGTGCTTCTTTTTGTGTCATATGCTATCCTTGTGAATAGAATTGCATTTGCTCCAAGAAGGAGTATACTCAGGATATTTCCTAAATTGATATAGTTCTCAGCCAAATTACTGATACCTATCGTATCAATAATAAATATTGCATTAAAGAATAGAATATACGCAACAGAGATGATTACTAACATCAATATACCAAGCAATCGTTGTCCAAGTATTAATGTTGCAGAGATGGATAGGAAGAATAACTCCAACAAAGTAAACACATAGAATAATGTATACGAATTCAGATACTGATTATTGAATAATAATGAGGTTTCTGGCCATAATGCAATATTGCCATTAATGATAAGAAATGTCAGAATAACTCCAATTCCGAACATGATCTGCCCGATGGCAAAAAGATAGAGTGGTCTAAAGGCCTTCTTGATCTCAGGATCTGAAGATTCTGCTGATCTCTTTCGGCTGTAGTTTATAATCATTCCAGCGGCAACTAACGTTGTCAGTCCAAGAAATAGATAACCGAATTCGTAAATTTCCATTTAATAGTCCTCCTAAAAGACTTTCTTTCCCCACTCCTTTGCAGTAGTGCTTGTTTCACTCGTCCACCCTCGAATACCACTACGGACTTTTTCCATTTCAACGGGAGATTTTTCTTGCATTATCATCTCATTGATGAGATTGAGCACTCCATCGTCAATATCATCTCCCTGCTCTATTACAAAATCTATAACTTCCTGATTGTGTCTATTTGCATTCTTATCATTGTTCGGATGAAGCGTGACGACATATTTGTCCCCGGCTTTTCCAATGAGTAGTTTAAGCTCTCCAAATTGCAGCTCATTAATTTCATTGCCTGATATCTTCTTGATGAACATCTGAAGTGCAGAAACAAAGCCTCCTAGTAATGCAGAATCACCTTCCAAGTTTTCCCACCCCATGGAAGCAATTGTTTCACCAGCCTCATTTATCAAGAAGATACTGTACATGGTCTTTTAAGCCCCGAGTGCATATGCTTCTAATGCAAACACAGTTGGTGGTATCTGTGTTAGTCCTGGCGTGAAGGGGTTAATCTCATTAATTAAGCATTATTAGCATATATTTTCATTTTACTTGTGTGTGAACCTCTTTTTTTCATGATTCAGAACGACTCAAACCAGCCTTTCGTCTTATCCACTGCATCTTTCTCTTCTTCGGTTGCCTCGGCAGCAGCCTCAACATCTCGAACTTGGAAATTTGCATCAACAAAGGCTACTAATGCATGACCTTTCGTACACTTAGCAGTAACAATTGTTGGATAACGTTTAGCCTTGGTTATCTGACTTTCCTCAACTTCCACATATACCAGATTGTTGTCTTTGCATGCAGGACAAGCAAAAGGTTTGAGTTTGATCTTTGGCATGGAATTGTCTCCGTGAGGTCTGATGAGGATTGACCAAGCTGACATTTAATGCTATTTCTTACGAATAAGTTGATACAAATTATTGATTATCAAACTTTATGTTTTGTTACTAAATGTTTGCCAGCAGCCTCAAATAGTTCTTTTACTCCAAGCCCTGATTTTGCTGATACCTCAAATACTCTAGCATTATATTTAGATGCATATTCTTTTGCATCATCTAGAGTAACTCCTTCGCCAGGAACTCGCTCATCTACTTTGTTGCCAACAATAAATACATCGCAATCCGGCACGCTATTATGCAATCTGTTAATCCAATCATCTAATCGATGCATTGTGAAAGGTCGACTTACTTCGTATACAGCAATCCCAAGTTTTGAACCTCTGAAATAGTCCATTACAACATCTTGGAATCTTGGTTGCCCTCCAAGGTCCCACAAAAGAAGGGTAATATCAGTTCCAGCGATGTTGAGTTTCTTCGTAGCAAAATTGACACCAATCGTCATCTTCATCTGCTGGTCAAAACGATCCTCAGTATACCTCACCGCCAAACTAGTCTTGCCTACACCCCCTTCACCTATTAGAACAGTCTTATAGACAGGACTTCGGCTGCTCATGCGGTCTTGCTCCTTTTAGATGGAACTTAAAACCAACATATGAAGGTTGTTCTAAGATACTCTCTCTGTTGTAAGCTTGATTTTGTAACGTATAGTTATTTTAGGTAGAAATTACCCTCCGCCATTAATCGTACCTTTCCAGTAACCAATATTTCTGACATACTCTCATGTGGGATCTCTGCAATGAGCTTACTCGGTCTCTTAATCTCGAATCCCTGTTCGATCTTTATGGGGTCTCCGAATTCATGTCCCTTGAGTAAGTTGTATCTCTCAATATATGCTGCTAATGGTCCGGCTGCACTTCCTGTTGCAGCATCTTCTAGTACGCCTGCACTTGGAGCAAATGTTCTCGCATGGACGTCATTTTGCTTATTGAGAGTGTCAGTTGAGAATATGATAATTTCTTGAGTAGCCAGATCTTTCAAATTGGTTGTGATTAATTCTGGATATGGTATTGCTTTCTGCACTGCTTTGATATCCCTCATTGGTACGATGATAAATGGAACTCCAGTTGTGACAATTTGAATTGGTGCCGCATCAGAAATCTCATCCGGCTCAACACCTATCACTTCTGCAATCCTTTCTTTGTCTTTGACATTTCCGATAAAACTTGGTGACGGTTGTGTCATTCGAATCTCATCTTCTGAGAGGTATTCAACAGTAATAGGACCAATGCCCAGCTCAAGGATGGTCTTCAGTTCCGATTTTTTCACAATTTCTCGATGTTTAAGTACAAATGCCGTTCCAAGGGTAGGATGTCCAGCAAATGGCAATTCTCTTCCCGGCGTGAAGATTCTGACCTTAGAAGAGCAACCGCGCATTGTTGGGCTGCCGATGAATGTTGATTCTGAAAAACCCATTTCTATTGCAATACCTTGCATTTCTTCAGAGGTTATGCCTTTGTTAGAGATTGCATCCCAAAAAGTAGCTAATTGATTTCCTCCGAATAGGTAGTTCTCATCTACAAACACACTTGTCTGAACATATGGAATTACTCGCATAACCTACTTACAGCAAAACCATCTAATGAGAGTTACGTAATTAACATCTGACTCTATCTAGTTCAGATTGGCAGATTTTTCTGTCCTCCTCTCCTTTAATGGTTTCTATTGCCTTTTTAGAGAGGTCATAGTATTTCTTACATTCACTTCTATTCTTAGCAATGGAGTAAGCTCTTGCCATCACTTCAAATGCAAACGCAAGATCAAAATCGCCAATACTCGTTTCTTCAGTTATTTCTAGACACCTTTTTGCATGATATATTGCTGGTTCTGCCCACTCGAGTGCACAATAGACTCTAGATATCATATATTCAGCTCTAGCTCTGTTAATTGGTTGTCCAATCTTGCTCCAATGATAATAGGATGTATGTGCCATATGAAGTGCATCTTCCAGTTCTTCCTTTGAAGGATGTTCTTTGTCCAACGCTGGCCATATCCCATTATTAGTGGATATTGCAATCTTCTTATGGAACTCCTCCAATGCCATCTTTTCTTCTGTCAACTATGAATTCTCCTTGTTATAATAACCTCAACTTGTTATCGTATTAAATTCTTGTTATCAATTTTCAGTGAATTGAACCTAGTCACATATTGGGGTCACAGTTTGTGATTAGGTTTTATATACCCAATAGCCATTCTTCTATTCAGGTTATTTACACAACTGGTCACTGTACGATACATGAGTGATCATAAAAAATGAGGTAAACATTATATGACATCTATTGATGATAATGAGTCTGATAGGAAATCAGCTCATGATTCCGAAGCGCCTTTTGATATAGAGGCAGAGATCAAGAAGAAACGCAGGTCACATCGTCGAAAATCCACAGCAAAAGGATATGTCACTGGTACTAGTTTCTTCGTATGGATTGCGTTCACTATCCTTTGGCTATTTTTCAGAGCAAGTGAGCATAGTGTCTTTGAAAATATAGCAATTGTATTTATCGCACTATTGATTTTAGGTGCCTTGAATGTAGTTCTTTGGATACCTTCCGTTGAAGGAAAGAAACCAAAAGCCAGTGCTGTAAGTGGAATTGCATGGATTGGCTTCCTAATCGTATGGATTCTCATATTTGCCAGATGGTTTGGATTCTATGAGAATATCGGCATTGCCATTGCTTCATTACTTGTTCTGGGACTGATGAACATGCTGCTCTGGATGCCAGGACATGGTGATTCAGGCGGTGCAAGGATTAGTAGTTCTGCTGGGCTCATATGGATGATCTTCTTTGTTCTCTGGCTACCATTTGCCAACAATTTCTCACAGACAATCTATCCGATTAATTTCTATCAATCTGTTGCAATAATTCTTGCATCACTCTTATTGATGCTAATAGCTGTGGTTTCACCATGGCGAAACAAGATGCAGATTTCAATTGATGGAAAAGTTTCAGTTGGAGGTAGACCAAAAGCTACAATCGGCATCTTCTTCCTTTGGATACTAGTTTTAGTCATATGGATGTGGTTTATCGCAACCGATTATACTGGCTATCAGAATGTTGCAGCTGTACTCATCTCGTTTGCTCTATTCTTTGGGATAATAGCTGGGATGTGGTATACCTGGGCTCGTACTCGAGACGAAGGTCAAGAGAGCTGGTTCTCTATCGGTCTTGTATTTGCTTGGGTGCTAATTTTAGCCCTCTGGTTTTGGTTCTTTGCTGATGATTTTGATATCTATCAGAATATTGCCATTTTCATTGTATCACTCATCAGCATGGCTGCAATTGGTGGCTTAACTCAGTGGATGAAGATCAGAGACTTTGAATCGATGGATTGGGAAGATTGAGAACAATTCGGATGGTAGGAGATTCCTACCTTCCCATCTTTTTTCTTCAGTAGGCTAACCACCCACCATCTACTGCAAGAATCTGACCAGTGATGTATCTTGCCTCCTCGCTTGCAAGAAAACATGCTGCGCCTCTAATCCACTCTTTTTCAGCAAGCATTGGTAGGGCGGTCCTTGGTTCAATTATTCGTTTTCTAATCTGCTCATCATCCATAGCTCCTTTAGACATATCAGTAGGGAAAAAGCCTGGAGCAATCGCATTTACACGGATGTTATATTTGCCTAATTCAACAGCTAAAGCTTTTGTCAAAGTAATCATTCCACCTTTAGCTGCATAATAGCCAACTTCTGTGAATTCGGTACCACCAAATCCAAAAGTCGAAGAGATATTTATGATAGAACCTGATCTGTTAGGAATCATTACTTTAGCAACTTCTCGACATGCAAGAAATGCAGACGTAAGATTCACAGTCATAACAAGATTCCAATCATCCAAAGTCTGTTCAATCAAAGGTTTCACAACATACATACCAGCATTATTCACAAGTGCATCAACAGTTCCAAATTCATCCGTTGTTTTTGTGACTAAATTGATAATATCGGATTCTTTTGTGACATCTGTTTTGATGGCTAAACATCTAACACCATATTTGTCGGAGATGGCATCACGAATTTTTTCTAGACGGTCTTCACGTCTTGCGGCAATGACAACATTAGCTCCTGAAGAACTAAAAGCATACGCAAATTGCTCTCCAAGGCCAGCAGAACCTCCTGTCACTATTACAATTTTACCATCGAGTTCGTAATCAACCATTAAAATCACCTATGTTTTACAGGATGAATATTGATTCATGATATGCTTCTTAAAATACACTATCGTGAGTAGATACTCTCGAATGTGTTTCTTTTCCAATATCATCTCTTATTCAGGTGTGGGTTCATCACACGGTTCACTTGACACTTGAGGAGTCTTTTGTTTTCTGATCTGATATAGTCGCAATATTCCAACTGGCAAGACAATAGCAAGCCAAATAATAACATCTCCGAGAGTCGAGAGAAGTCCTCGTGTGCCAGTAGGGTCTAGCCACATTTGTCCGAGTCTCATCATAGTTACCAATGGTAAGACAAGAATGAGTCCAAAGATCTGCTTTAATTGGACTGCATTAATTTTGCAAGCTAACCTTGAGCCAATTTGCCCACCAACTAACATGCCCATGCCTAAGGCTGCTGCAAAATAGAGATTGACCATATTCAAGTAAATATTCAAAGCAGTTCCTGCTGCCGTTGTGAACATCATCGTGAACATCGAAGTTGCAACCGCAGCGTGCATCGGCACTCCCATCAACACACTTAGGACTGGAACGACCACTGCACCACCACCAATTCCAAGAAGTCCCGCTGAAATCCCGCCAATAAAGGCTCCAAAAAGCGAAATGCCCCATCGTCTCGTAGTAATATTTGACATGCTCCAATTAGACATTTCTGATGCTAAATCGCTCCTTCCTTTCTTCTTGGCAAAGAGCATCTTTAGTGCTACTGGCATAAGCGATATCCCGAAGATTAGTCTAAGAACATAAGGTGCAACTATCATTGTTCTCAAAATCACACCGAACAATGATCCTGGTATTGCTAACACTGCTAGAATTAATCCTGGTTTCAAAAGAGTTGGTCTGGGATTTTGCCTCCAGTAAGCAATCGAACTGGCTATTGAAACAAAGAAAGCTCCCACAAGAGCTGTTGAAGGTGCTGATTGTTCATTGAAAATATCCCAAAAGACGATTAGCAATAATGGTGTATTTATGACTCCACCACCAATTCCTATCATAGAAGATAGTGAACCGACACCTATTGCAAAGATTGCCACGAATCCAATTTGAAGAATAAGGTCTTGCATACATGCACCTTCTTGGCTTCGATTTGCATTTAGTCCTATACTTAAGGGATTAGTTGTGACTCCTTAGGGCATCAATCTGGTGTTTTTCGTCTTGCTACTAGTAGCAGACCAATAAACAGAATTGCTAGTCCTACAAATATGAGAATTGCTGAAATATCACTTGCGTTTTGAATAGTCAAAAAAGTATTGATTGCTATGGCACAAATTAGTATTAAGAATCCTATTAATGAAATGGTCAGTCCAGGACGAATATCATAGTCCAAAAATGATGGTTCTTCATCTTTTCGTTCAATGACTGGTGCCTTGGATATCTTGATATCGCTCTTGAAGAAACGCTTCTCATCGCTCGTTAGTGTACCCTGTAATCTACCTTCCTCTAAGAGTTCTTTGATGAGAGAAATAACTTGGTCTCCGGAAAGTCCTATTTCTTTGCTAAGGGTCTCTATAGCACTAACATTCTTCTCCTTTACAAGTTGGATGAGTGATTGCTTCTTATCCTCCATTACCTTCACACTCTTTATGAATGCTCAACTATATTGTTAGCATTTCTTTTACACTATGGCTTTTCAATATCTCTATTTTAGTTGCTTCAATGATTTCTCTGACCAAATGGTTTAAACCACCATATCTTCGCATCGAAATTGTGTCATAATGACAGAGAGCAAAAATATCGATGTAGTTGCCCCAAAGAAATGGATGGACGGGTGGGATAAAATATTCAGTAATATGTCAGGCATGACTGATGAGGATCTCTCTCGTCTTGATGTTGTTCATAGCATCCAGCAATTGGAGCACGCTTTTGTAATTACAGAAACAAAGCCTGAAGAGTCACAGATCTTAGAATTGGGTTGTGGAGATGGCAGCGCTGCTTGCTATTTAGCTCGGCTTGGGTGTCAAGTCGTCGCAGTTGACGCTTTGGCAAGTGCCATAAGTGTTGCCCAACGACGTGCAAGAATTCTGAGTCTTACAGAAAGAGTAGAATTTAGATTAGATGACATGGATGGCTGGTCCATTCCTGTTGCAAAATATGATGTAGTCATTGCAATCCAATGTTTACAGTATCTGTTTGACAGGACATTACCAAGGTTACGTGAAATTATCGACGCAATCAAACCGGGAGGTTTTTTGGTCTATAGTGGAAATATCCTACCACATTATGATACTGATCCGCCTATTAATTTCATCACACCGGAAGAGCTTAGATCTGAACTGAAAGGTTGGACATTCCATGTTTTTGGCACAGATGAACGTTTGATTCATGTTGATGATTTACGTGGATACGTATGGACCGTTGCAAGAAAACCAGTTGAATCTGATTAAGCAGCTATTTCATTGCCCAAAAAACCACATCACCAACATTAGTTTCATACACTCCACTCTTTGAGAAATGAGATTTTATTAGCTGTTTCATATCCGTACTCTCTATTAATCCTAATTCTGGAAATAGGGTTTCAGCTGTTATTCTAATGAACTCAGCTAAACTAGGTTTCTTTGGTTCATCAAGAAATGCGAAGGATGTTTTTATGATCAATATTCCCTCTTTTGTTAATACTCTCTTGCACTCTGAGACCGTCTTTGGTAACTCGTTGCGAGATGGTATTCCCCTCATTCTTATCTCAGAGAATGTCTTGTCAGCTATTTGTAATTCTAGACCTTCACTTCTTATGACAGAATAGCTAATATTGGTCTTTTGCATTATCTCATCTGCACCTGAGACAAATAGATTGATATCAAACTTCGTGATGAGGTCTCGCATCTCATTGACATCCTCTATAGTTATCTTTGGATATGCCAAATAGAGAACGTTTCCACTAGGAGCTGAACAGTCTGGAGCCTTTTCAAGGTTGTAAAGCTGTCCAGAGCTTGCTTTCCTATACTCATTATAGAAATGAAGGAGCGTTTCAAGACCATCTCTGAGCGTTTCTATGAGATACTCTTCAGCCAAAGGTCCTTTTTGATACATTCTTCTATAGGGACCCAAAGGACCAGGTTGTAGTGCGCTCACAACCAAGTTCTCTTTTTCCATTGTTTTGAGAAGTTTTGGTAAGCGACTTTTTTTTGAATCCGATAGATTCTCTATCGAATAAACGAGGTCATAGATTGAAGCCGGATTGTGGTCCAATGTGAGTAATATTTTCCTCGTCAAATCAGATCTGGATTCCTTCATGAACCTCTCTCCTTCAGCCAGTTTAGATACTGTGATTTACTTAATACTCAAACGTTTCACGCCATTTCAAGTAATATTCAATATTGAATCCTTAACCACGAGTAAGTAATGTGTTTCCTGTAAAAACTAGATAATTATCGAAATTATGAAACACTCTATCAGATTGCCAGAACTACAAGCATCACTCCCAAGACAGTAAGAATAGCACCAAATATTGATCTTCGATTGAACTTCTCTTTCAAAATTAGAATTGAAATAGGGAGGGCAAATAAGGGAGATGTAGATCCAAGAAGCGCTGCAATTGAAGCTCCTATTAATTTCACTGTGTAGGTGTAAAGAAGTGACCCCATAGTCATTCCCAGAAATCCAGCAACTATGATAATCTTGGCAGATTTTTTAGAGGGCAATGGCATTCCTCTCTGAACTGCCCCTAAGAATAATGGTATGAAGATAGCACCACCAAACAGCATCCTTACAAAATTAGCATCGATTGGATCGACTCCCTCAACTCCTATTTGAAGAAATACACTTCCTAAAGACCAGCAAATTGCAGCCAGAAATGCAAGACCAAGTCCAAGTATATCTGTCTTTAAATCTCCCTCTCTCCTTTTTCTTGTTGCTTGTTCTCTTGAGATAATAGTTACGCCAATAACAGCAATAACGATGCCAATAAACCTACTCGCAATTATTTCTTCACTAACAAGAAAAACTGCAATGACGTAAGTCAATATTGGATAGATATTAGCTAGTGGGAAAGCGTATGACACTCCAATTCTCTCTTGACTGATTAAATAGACTAAATCGCCAATAACCAGTCCTATCGTGACAGAACCTATTAGGTAAATTAGAGAATTATATGGCACATAGAATGGTGTTGTTCGAAATGGAAGATACACAATCACTGACATAAATACCAAAGCCGCCCACATCTTCAATGCAGAGATTGCTAATGGTGTAGCCTCTGCACTCTGTGATTTGTAAACATTTGTTGATATTGCCCAGAGGAACGATGTGAAGAGTCCAATCAAGCTTCCAATGATGATGTCTGGTGTGAGCTGCATATGGCAATCGATTTAGCGATGTTCTAGACCTCCTATTGAAGCTATTCAATTAGCAATACATTCCATTTTCAGGGAGCATTGTATGAATCGTAGAAATGCTCTATTTTTAGTTATGCCATGACCAAATCAAAGTAGAGGTGTTCAACCTAGTTAGAATCTCTTTTCCTCTGCATCTATTGTCGCATTACAATAGGGGCATTTAGCTTTCAAAGGGCCAACCCAATCGACTACCTCGTCACTTATTGCTGCACCACAGGAGGGACATACTGACGGTACTTGATAGATAGATCTTCCACTTCTCTTATGTTCTGAGAATTCCGGTCTGACTGAATAATCCCCGCTATAAACAATAGTTTCTGGGCTGTAGGTAGGTGTGAGTGGTGTCTGTTTCGGTGAAGAGAACAACACTGAAAGACAAACAACTAAACCAAAAATACCCATTCCAAAAGGCACCAGTACAATTATCAATGGAGGTCCATATTGAGGGTATGGTGACTGTTCTATCATCTGAAGCACGAAAAGTCCCATTCCAAAGGCAGTTCCACAAAATAACGTGAAGAAGCATGCAGTGATAATTTTGCCTGAAGTTCCTGATTTTTGTTCCATTTAAATTCTACCTGAATATTTCTCGATTTTGAACTAATTTAAATTATTGCAGGTATCAATCAATAAATCCATTTTGAATTGAGTCTTCAGATTCTTTATCATCTGTATCCTCTGGCTTTGGTATTTGATATGTACCTAAATAGAATTCATTCAGTTTTCCTTCTCTTGAAGCAATTTGTGCAATACGAGTCTTCTCCTGAACTTCCTCACTATTCAAACATATATGACATTCATTACAGTATACCTCTTTCACATGCCATTTATTGTACCTGACAATCCTTCCTGTGGCTCCGCATTCTGGACATTTTTCTTCGCTCATACTCCAAGAGTAAGAGTTCTTCTGTAATAAGTGTCGTTCATACAAAGTTGAACTACCCCTTTTTTTGACTTTCTAATGTCTGTGAAATAGTCACCTGTTGTGTCCCCTTGCTGTGTCCCTCTCAAGTGGCTTTGGATTATATACTGGTCAGTTCTCTGATTTGTACAATTCTATAATGGAGATCTTTCAATAATGAGCAGAACTTCGAGTTTCATGGGTTTCACAGAGACTGATGAAAAGGCTCTCCGTCTTGGTCGTATCTTAATGATTCTCCTACCTACTGCTAACATCATCTTTACATTGAGTACGACCTTCTATACGATCTTCATTGCTGAAGCATTGGGCGGTCCAGGCGGATTCATTGATGGTCTAGGTCTCTTAGGAATACTTGTTGCAATAGAGATGATCACACAGACTATTCTTGACTATCCAAGTGGTGCTCTCGGTGATGCCATTGGACAAAGATGGGTCATAGCTATCGGGAACACATTATTTGGAGTAGTCTTCTTCATGGTCTCGTTCGTGACTTCTTCAACACCATTCTACTACTTGGTCGCAATCTTCGTTCTTCAGGGAGCTGCTCAATCCCAGATCAGTGGAGCCTGGGGTGCATGGTTTGATAATAATTACAAGGTAGCTATGCCAAAAGATACGGACCGAAAGCGATACGGAATTTTCTGGGGCAGAATGGGTATGATCTCCCAGATTGCCTCAACTGCAGCTCTTATTCCAGGTAGCATTCTTGCTGTTGTCTTTCGGAGACCCTTTGTTTTCCAGCTTCAAGCAATAGGTGCGGTTTTCTTTGCTCTTCTTGTCTTACGATACATTCGTGATTTCCCAGAGGTAGAAGCGCTCCGCGAGAAACGCCCCTCAATGAGTGAATATACCGCTCTCTTGAAAGAGGGTGTTTCATACTTGTGGAAGACTCCATTTGTCAAATATTTAGTCTTAGGCTCTATGCTTGCAGCAAGCGCAATCACTGTCTGGGGGCAACTTATTCTCTTCCCTCTCTACTACAGCTATCTAATCACGGACGTAGCGGTTGCTACATATCGAACAGTGGCTTTCATCCCTGGAGTTGCAGCTAACGAACGTTCAGGAATCTGGTCCCAGAAATTCGAACCAAAGAAATGGATTCCTCGATTCAGACTATTACAAGCCTGTGGTTTTATGTTCTTCGTAATTGTTGCCTTCATGATGTTCATATTCCCCCCAGTGGGGGATGCGGCACAGATGGTACGCATCATGTGGCCATTCACATCGATTGCAATCATAGAGCTTCCAATTCAACACATCATTCCAATTGTCATTCTATTCAGTCTATTCACAGTCACAATGTTCTTTGGAGGTTTTTCTGAAATACTTACTCAGAGAGTACTTCTCGATGCTATACCAAGTAGAAATAGGAATTCGCTCTACTCCCTACAACCAACGATTCTCCTCATCTTAGCCACACCGCAGATCGCAATTCTCGGGTGGCTCATACCAATCATCGGATTTCCTGCCACCCTCTTGATCTGTGGTTTAGTATCACTGACTGGTGTACTCATAATAAGGTACGCCTTAACATTGGAAAAGCCAGTCGTTGAGACCGAGGATCCTAACTGTGTTTCAAAAGAGCACAAAGAAGACTTAGATATATTATGCTCGGAAACTCTTGTGGAAGAGACCGAAACCGTTGTTAGAACCTTTCCGGAGTGATGATACGGAAATCATCACTCCACCTTTTTCATCTAGACTTCAAGAAATGTATATTTGTTGATAGAATTCGCCTGATCTCTATCGGATTCTTTTTTTTATTATCTAATAAGAAAGGATTATAATACATATTACAAGAATGAAAGTAATTGTGCTACTGGAAATAAATGGAATTATTCTTCACAACATTTTCAGAGGTTTTGACAACACAAGGATTTGATTGTTATGCGCCCTGAGTTGAACTCTAAAGAGACTTTGAATAGACTCAAACAAGTCGAGTATGAAAGTCAGAGACTTCTTGATGCGGCTGCAATTGTTCTTCAATCTGACGATTTTGCCACTGCGGCAAGAGGAGTCTTTGATATTGCAAAGGATCTTACAGGTGCAACATCAGGATATGTAGCATTACTCTCTGAGGATGGAAGTGAGAACGAAGTCCTTTTTCTTGACTCAGGAGGACTTCCGTGCACTGTAAATGATAGTCTTCCAATGCCAATTCGAGGTCTACGTGAGATTGCTTACCAGGAGAATAGGGCTACCTATGAAAATGCGTTCATGAAATCTGAATGGGTGAACTTCATGCCTGAAGGTCATGTGGTAATGGAAAATGTATTGTTTGGCCCATTAGTCATTGAAGGAAGAGCTGAGGGAATAATTGGGCTCGCAAATAAGCCTTCAGATTTCACTGAGGATGATGCAAGGATTGTAATGGCACTATCGAATCTTGTTGCGATTGGTCTGAAAAGAACAAAAATCGAAGTTGAATTGAGAGAGAGCCAAGAGAAATTGTCTGAAATGATAGCAAAATTGGAACTCTATACATCGCTTCTTAGACATGACCTCTCAAATGACCTTCAATTAATCATCGGAGAACTTGAGCTTGCACAACAAAAAGTAGTCATGGAACCCCATCTTAGAGACTCATGTGAATCAATCGATTCAGCATGTTCAAGAATGCTCAGACTCATTCAGGTTTTTGATAGGTCTGAAGTGACTGAAGAGCAGGATTTGATCAATATTCTAAAAAAGATTGTAGATGATACTAGAGCAGGCTATCCTGATGTTCACATAAAACTACGACATCATTCTTCAATAGATAAGATATATACCAGTGGATGGCCCCTATTACCTTTCGTCTTTGATAACATCATACGTAATGCAGTCCAACATGTTGGTTCGGATGTAGAGATTGAAATCCATACCCAAATTGAACCGGGAAAAATTATAATGGATTATGTTGATAATGGTCCTGGTATCGACAAGGAGCTAATACCAAATCTCTTTCAGAAAGGTGTTTCGAAAACTGGGAGTGGTTTTGGCTTGTACTTGAGTAAAAAGATTGTTGAGTCTTATAACGGTCGAATATTCCTTCTACCCGCTGGCGAATATGAGCAAGGCGCAGTATTTCGCATTGAACTACCCTTCATCCATGAAGCGGCATCAAAGCGAGCACATTATTGATTTATTTTAGGTTGTTTATCTAAAATTCATAGAAGTACTTGCCCTTACCATAAATCGGTTCATCGCCTGCATAGATTTCTCCTGCAAGCATTGATTTTATCATGGCTACATGTACAGCTGATTCATTTACTCCATTGCAATCTTTATGGGTTTGTCTAGAGCACATTGAATGCTATCCCCTCTCTTTTCATCAAAGAGCATCTTCAAGTTAGCCGAATCTCCCAAACATGGTCAACCATAGTCGGTCTCATAATCTGTTCGAGAGCTGGTTCTTCTCTGTCTGTAGATTTAATCAGCTTGACCAGTTTCATCAGAAACATCACTCTGTTCACAATCAGACTCAATCATAAAGAATACTTTACCAATAAGAACGATGGAAAAAAAAAATCAAGTATCTTGAACAAATACTCAAAAAATATAAGTTACAAAGTAATCTTTTTTGAGAGCTGATTCGCGTGAGAATGAGAAGACATCAGATCCTAGCCGCCATTTTGATTTTTATCTTTGTCGTGAATCCGATAGTAGCGATAGCTAACTCAGGTCAAATCACTGATGTTAAGCTGTTCTCGACACTGATGGATTCAAAATCGCGAAACAATGAATATAGAGTGAATATTCTCTTTGATGAGAGTGATATTACATGTAGACGAGCAGCACAAGAACTTGAAACAAGATTACAGAGTGCGGGACTCATACTCAGGATGATAGCAGTAGACTCTGAGGAGACCCTGTTCTTATATACAAAGGCCTCTGAGATGAATATCTACGTCTTTCATGGGACTCCGCGTGGTATGTTACTAGCATCAGAACTTATTCACTGGCAAACAATTGACCGTCTGGTGAGAGGTGCAAGAACAGAACATCACATCTTCCAAGTGTGCCATTCAAGCATATTAGAGATGATTCTCCCGGGATTTAGTGTCCATGGTCTTCAAGGGACAATCGACCGAGAGATCGCTCTCTTTGGTGCCCTTAGTACAATATATGAGATTCTAGATAGTTCTCCACTCCATGTAGAACTCGCTGAGTCTATCTTTGATATTACAACTTCCTATCTCTTAGAGAACTTGAATAATATTCTCCAACGTGGTCTTGAACCAAGAGAGACTCTCGATGGATTCTATATTGACTATGGGCAGACCAAAACTGATTCCAGAGGACCTTGGGGATGGATTATCGATGTAATTCAAGGGCTCTTACTACTTGCTGGTTTCGACACCAACTCTTGGTTTACGAATACGAATTCCACCCATATTGAGTTTGATAGAAGTGCGATAAAAGGAGGTGCGACAGACAGCGGTTCTCTTGAGATGGAGGATATGGGTAAGGGTGACTCTGAGACTGGAGAATTCCCCTTCGATATTCCACTAGATTTTCAGGTAAAGCCCAGAATCGGTATAGGCCCATGGTATATGCCGGAATACGTGGACCTCGTGTTCACTGTCCAAGCTGAAGACGGTGCATTAGACCTTGCAGAGGTCATCGGGCTAAAGCAGGTAATGCAGGCTGCAGGATACGATGTTAAATTAGATCTCACACCAAAACTGCAGGCAACTCTAAGAATTGGCAACTTTATAGATCAAATAGGGAATGCAAACCCCTCAATCGATGAAAGTCCCTTCAAGTTCATGGGAGGGTCTCTCTCCATTGAACTAGGCTTTGAACTTGGGATTCCCTTAGCAACCTTTCTCGACTATCTGATTCCTGGGACAGGAAAGACCGTCAAGACCATCATGGATGTATTAAACATGAAGGTGAATCTGGTCAACTATCTTTCCCTTGCACTGGGAATGAATTACAACACCACCACTGAGGCATCGACACAGGATGTCACATTAAAGGTTGGCTTTGGCTTGGATATATCACTGAAACTCCCATCTCCAGCAAGCTACATCAAGAAGGCAATCGGAGTCAGTCTCCCATTAGATTTCATCAAACTTGGTATGGAA
>SDOA01000089.1 GCA_004524595.1 Candidatus Thorarchaeota archaeon
AAGATCTTAGAGATCATTCGCACAATAAAGAAGGAGGAGTTGTGTCATAGACTCAGGGTTGGCTTAGTTTCATATCGTGACCATCCCCCAGAGGAGAGCACATTCGTGACACAGAAATTCGAGCTCACTACCGACACTTCAAAGATTGAAAAGAATGTGTTACAAATGGATGCATCAGGTGGCGGTGATGGTCCCGAGGCTGTATCAACCGCTCTTCAAGTCATGAATAAGATGGAGTTCCTTACTGACGCTGCCAAGGTCGCAGTTCTTATTGGAGACGCACCACCTCACGGTGTTGAGTCAGGAGACCGCTGGCCTCAAGGAACACCCGATGGGGCAAAATGGGATGTGGAGGCAAAGAAGTCTTTTGAGAAAGGAATTGTTGTTCATACTGTTGGTTGTTTCCCTGAAATAGCCAATTACTCCCAAGGAGTGAAGACATACGAAAAGATTGCAGAACTCTCACAAGGTAGATTTTTCCCGCTTGAAAAGGCTGAGGTTTTGGTGAATCTGATCACAGGTATAGCTGTTGAGGAGATTGATAAAATCGCAATTCAGCAGTCTATCTTGGAGGACCTTGGAGTTTCTATGGAAGAGTTCCCTGCTGATGAAGAGTTTACAGAAGAAAAGATCTCTGAAATTGTCTCACGAGCCAAAGAACGAGGATTCAAGAAGCGAGCTATGGATATTAGTCCTGCAAGTGCGCCTGCATCGAAGGCTGAAGATCTCGAACTAGTAGAACAAGAAATTAATGAAGAAGATGTACGTGAAGCGGTGCGTCAGCTTAAGAGCAAATCACGTAAATAATCTGCTAGTGGTGTTGCCATAGGCAACACCTTCTTTTTTAGAATCACAATGCTCAATATAACAGAGTAAATATTATCACATGGATTGCTCGTCAGATACTAATGCCTAGTAGACAATGGGATTACTTCATGGACAACTTCTTCGGAGACCCTTACATGATGTGGCATGATGGTATCAATCCGAAATCAGTATGCGGTCTCGAAGGTGCGGAGCGTGATCAAGCTGAGAACATGCTCATCGAATCAATGAAAGAGGGAAGCTATTGGGCTCCAATGGGTCTTAGAGAGCTGCGTTCTCAAAAAGCTGTTTCTATAATGAAAGACGTGTTAGCTTATGCCAATGGAAACCTACTCATTGAGATCGCTATTGCACTGAATGTCATCGAAGAGACCACAAACTACAATCAATACATCCTTTATGTTCTACGAGAATATCCTAGCCCCTACACTAGATTGAGGGCTGCTATGAAACTTCGTGACTTTCCTACTCCAGAAGTTATAGAGGCTCTCTTTGATGCTGTGAGTGATGTAGATTATCTTGTACGGAATCACGCCTCTGAATCTTTATTGGCTATTCATGGACTCAAACCTATGATTTCTGAATACAAAGAAATTTTCAAACTTATAATCGTTGACGCTGACAGACGAACTAGTACAAGCAAAAAAGAAGCAGCTGCAGCATACAAAAAAGCTGAAGAAATGCTACGTGCATTGTTTGAGAATTAGTGGTGGTCAGAGCCAGCAAGGCAAATGGTAAGGGGGGGAGTTATGAGGGCATGTTACAGAAAAATCTACCCTGCAAGCCACCTGACCACCAACTGAATAATACACGAAGTTCCTAATAAGCTTCACCGTTCATTGTAAGGTGAACAAACTTTGACACCAGAGTATTATCCTCCCAGGAGACTGCACTGGGAACGACTCTGTGAGGCCGCTCTCGTGTCAGGTCACCCTCGTATTCAGGTCTCTGTATTAGACTATACAAGGTACACAATGTTCTCTCAAAAACCATCTGCAAGATGTCCACCTTTGTCACAGTTCTATACAACTGTTGTCTACTCTTAGACTATCTAAGCAATATTCCTCAAGCAAAATACTATTCAATGTTCAGAAATTGAGTTTTTTATGTCAAATCTCGAGACTGACGAACACAAGTATGATATGGTAAGTAGGTGGGTCAGGGAAAAGATAGTGACTATCGAGATTGAAGGAAAACCTGACTTCGAGGTTGCGACTCCACCTGACTTTTGGCCAGACAGTCCAAAAGAAACATATTCGCCTGAAGATCTCTTTGTAGCCTCTGCAGTGTCATGTTATGGTGCTTCTCTCTCTGGAGTAGCAATACGATTCCATGCAGAATTCACATCTTTTACCGTCAAAGCGACTGGTACTCTGAGAAAGGGTGAGTATGGTTGGGAATTTGAGCAGATCACACTCTCTCCAAGGATAGTCGTGCCGACACAGAAGGATAGGAAACGAATGGAGAAGGCTGCTGAACGAGCGCATCGCTATTGCGTTGTTTCAAACTCTATGAAATGTCCTGTCCATTTAGACTACAAAATAGTTGTTGAAAACATATGAGATGTAGAGATTGAGGATTTTCTTCCATTATTCCAACTGAGGTAGAGGAATCTCAGCTGTATAATCCTCTCCACACCGGCATTCGAGTTTGACCGACCATCTCTTGGGTAGTGGCACACTAAATTCCTCAATTACTCCCTTGAGACTCTTTTTGATTCCAGCTATCAGTTTCACATAGACTCCTGCTAGCGTGGAAATTTCTTTAGGAAAATCTAGGTCTGATAAAAAGTACTTGAATGCGTTTTTGCAGTGAGGGCATGCTGTAAGGAGTAGGTTTGTCACATCCCCGCAATTGGGACATTTTATCTCATCTCTACTCATATCCGGTGCTAAGGGCATATCTAAAGTCAAGTCGTTTTGATGTCCGCAGACATAACAGAAATATCGTAACTGCAGTTCCGGCATTGCCATTCTATCCTACTTGTAATGAAACTCACATGGATTTCCACTGCTAAAAATCTAGCTGAGGTCTCTCTATTGGAATAAGTATTCTCATCCTCGTAGGAAATATGACGCTATGATTACTCTATGTAGTTGCGACGGCACTTTGATCTGATTGCCCAATCAGATTCGGGCTAATGCTTATCTTTCTAGCAACAACGATATCTGTCGAACCAAGATTTACAGCTTCGATGAGAACATCACTGCCAAGTTCTAAGGTCTCATACCATGTATAAGAGTCCACTTTGATTGCAATTTGCTCACCGCTCGATGTCTTTATCCCTATGTATCCATACACAATCTCATCTTTTCCAAATGTACCCAGCTGTCTAGATACGATTGTTCCTTGTATTGTTTGTTGCATTACTATCACTAAATAACAATAGTTAATAATATTGATAAGATTATGGGTGGAGGCTTATTTTTCATCAAGCACTCGCATATTTCCAGGGTAGAATTGCGCATTCTCAATGTATGAATCAATATAGACATCTATCGCTTTCCTTGCTGGATCATCTGGATCTAGGTTTCTCAGGTACTTGGCTGGAACCCCGGCATAGACCTTGTATGGTTCTGTGATAGTGGCATCATGAAGTAAGGCACAGTTTCCGATTAATGCACCTTCTGCAACCTTACTCCCCAGCATAAGTACAGCCCCCATCCCAATTGCAGCTTGATCTCCAATCTCTTCTGAATGGATAGATGCATTATGACCAATATTCACTCTTCTACCAATCCTTGTGATGAACCTTGGATCTGAATGTATGACCACTCCATCTTGAATATTGGTTTCATTGCCAATAATTATTGGTCCTCTGTCGCCTCTGATAGAGACCATTGGAGCGACAAAGACCCTGTCGCCAATTTTCACATCGCCTATCACTGATGCCTGTGGATGGATATAGGCTGTGACAGCAATCTCAGGAGTCTTATTTCCCAGTGCGTATATCGTCATGATATTCAACTCTTAGTGAGAATTCCTACAAACGAACCTTCACCATCATAGACTCTTGAAAGCTTCCATCCAGCTTTCTCTGCTAGTGAACGCATCTCCTGCGGACTTGCTAGTCGTAAATCACTCCAATCCCCCACAAGATCCTTATACTTCACTCTTAATCGAATGAGTCCCTTAGGTCGATTCATCTCTAGATTCCGTTGGTGATAATCGAGGTGTGATTGGTCATTTGTTTTCTCCACGTCAGCACTTCCAGCAATTATTATTCCTTCACTTGTCGTAATTATGTGAAGACTCTCTAACATACCTACAATGTTCTTATCATCTCCCGAGAGTCCAAAATTATTACCATACATTATCACTGTGTCAAAGACTGCATCTGGAAAATCCAAATTATCAACTGACATAATATATGCCTCTCTTAATCCTTTCATCTTACAAGCTTCAATTGCTCCTGGTGACGAATCTATTCCAACAATCTCATGTCCTTGATTTTGGAGAAATAATGCTACTCTACCTGCCCCACATCCAATATCAAGTACCTTACCCCGTACATGCTGTATACCAAGTCGCTCCGGTTCGTTCCATTCTAACAATGATGCATCATAATCAATTACAGAAAGAATTTCCTCTCGACCGTCATCTCGTTCGATAATATACTCTCCTGGAATACCTTTTACAGCATCTTTCATTATCTCGTCCCATGGATCTGACATGATTCTTTTTCGATTATCATATACGGAAAAGTGAATCGGCTATTCGAGGATATATAATTGATGCGAAATGTTAAAACTGATTGTGGAGAGTTTTGCAGGCGAGGTGAGTTTAAAATTGAGCACGCAGAATGAATCTTCAAAAAAGAGTGTCATTCCTCGAACATCCATAACAATCTATGGTGGAAGACGAGACGAAGTTAGTGCTTCTGCAAAAAGACTTCTTGATATCTCTGATGATGAGTATTATAGCACGTGGATAAATCTTGGCATTATGAAACGGCTTGGCTTTCTGTTTGAGGGTGGTGTTGAAAGTGCTGGGGGTCTTGGTGAGATAGTCTGTATGTTTGCAGTGGTGATTATTATCTTAGCAATGTTTACTTTATGGAATGTAGCTGTGGTCTTCCTTGTTGTGGCAGTTCTTACTATATTGAGTGGTGGAGCTGCTATTAAATTCCTCAGAGCTGTATATGTTACTGCTCCTCTCTCAGTTCTTGATACGAATCAAGTTGACGAATTCGTTCAAGAACAGGTCTCGTTAGGCCGATTTGTACGAATTGAAGGCACACATGCGTCAAAAAATATGAGTAAACTCACACAGAGAACATCTGCTGCTACATTAACATTTAGGACCGGCATTCAATTTGCTCTATTAGTTGCATCGGTCTTTCTAATAATTCAGGTAATCTATTATTTCATGATGAATCACTGGTTGTCAGGTCTCAATGAAGCTACGCGTGTATTGGAAATCCAGATTTTGACATATTTTGGTCTTTTATTCCTCTTTGGAGTGATTCTCATGGATGTTGGAGTCCTAATGCGAAGCAGAGCAGCAAAGAGTCTGAAAGCATAGAAGGGAATACTAGATTACATCAAATACAATTGCCCAGAACTCCCTTTCAGAAACTCCCGTTCTAAGTGATTTGAGATTATTCTTGATGCTCTCGAAGGCGACATGAGACTGGAGTTTTTTCTGTTCTTCATGTGTCTTCTTTACTCTCTCAGTGATCTCACGCGCCTGCTCTGGAGTTGCACTGATTCCCCCCATCTTCAGAAGATATTCTACAAAATGTCTCCCTACAAATTTTCCCAGATGAAAGTCTCTCCTTCGACCAACCCGTGTTGGACTAATTGGTTCGTAAGTCATGGAATGAGTCAGTTGACCATGAGAATGAATTCCGCTTGAGTGAGTAAATGCATTGTCCCCACTTATTGCCTTATGAAGTGGAAGTGGAACGATAAAGTTTCTCTCTACAAGTCTTGAGAGCTGGAAGAGCTTTTCTGTTTTAATTCCTGTATCAATTCCATAGAGTTCTTCTAGAGCCATAACAGTTTCTTCGAAAGCTGCATTCCCTGCCCTCTCTCCATATGCATTGACGCAGACTTGAGGATAAGTAACTCCCTCCTCAATAGCTGCGAGAGTATTTGCTGTCGCGAGACCAAAATCATCATGACAGTGTACTGAGAGGGGGACTTTGTATTTACTATCTGTCCATAGACGAGATTTAACTTCTCTCACAATGTGCTTCATTACTTCTGGTCGAACAAATCCAACGGTATCCGCGATACATATCTTATCTGCACCCGCATCAATTGCACTCCGATACGCTTCACAAAGGAATTCCATATTGCTTCTTGTTGAATCTTCTGCGATGTAATCGATTACAAGTCCGTGTTCTTTTCCGTACTCAACACATTCTGTAAGTCTCTCAAGAACTTCTTCACGTGTCATTCTTAATTGATACTTGAGACGGAAATCAGAAGTTGCAATGAAGATTGGTACTTCATTTACATCTGCTTCGATACATGCATCTAAATCCTGAATCACAGCTCTGGCAGGTGCTGCAACACTGGCTCTCGAGAGACCTTCCCGAGCTATCGCCGCAACAGCTTTCTTCTCTGCTTCACTTACAGCTGGGAAACCAACCGCAACGATAGCAGTACCTATATCGTCTAACATTTTAGCAATCTCGATTTTCTCATCGATTGTCAGAGCAACACCAGGCGTCTGTTCTCCATCTCTCAGGGTCTCATCCCAGATGAATACCTTCTTTGGAAGGTCCTTTGGCTTGGTACTTGGTATCTTGTTATAATTGACTGCTAGTCCTGCTTTCTCCAAAGTTTCCATCTGCTTCACCTGTCTTTGCTTATACGAAGGATTGACCTATTCGAATCGGTAATGACCATATTTTACCATGCTCTCTATGCCTTTATCGAGAATAACTATTTGCTTATCGTACTCTTCCTTAGTTATATCGCCCTTATCAAAGGCTTTCTTTGCTTTCGTTTTCTTGTAATCCACCTTTGCTCCTTCGATATGGATAAGCCGTAGTGAAGATTCTGCAATTGGTATGGATCCTGTCTTCTCAGCTATTCCCTCCAGGAGTGGCATCCAACATATCTCTTCAACATGAAATGCAAACTCCAGACCTCTCTGTAGAATCCGATTCCAGATTGGACACGATTTGATGAAAATATCCCTCTTATTGACCTCAACTTCTAGTCCGATTGCATTGAGAATCTCTCCGGTGATTACCGCAGCTTTTTCAGGGCCTTTCCCTCCAATTGATTCAGCAAGCTCCTGCCCCATTTGTTTGAAACCCCTGCTATAACCTTCATACATCGAGAGAGCTCCTGTGTTATCTCTCAAACCCCACCACAATCCATCGATGAAGGCGACGAACCCTTTCCTGAGTATATCCAGTTCAGTCATTTCTTCTCCTCCTCTACAAATGGTTCTCCCCATTTATTGAGGAAAGCAATCTCCTCAGGTCCCTGTCTTGGGGGACCTAAAGTTCTCTCATATTTAGGAAATCCCAATGTTAAGCATAGGATTGGAACCCAGTGTGGAAATGGTATATTCAGTTTTTCAGATATAGCTCCAACATCATCAAAATGGTCAAGCTGAACTGAGGATACACAGCTTCCAAGTCCAAGTGATGCTGCCGCAAGCGCCATATTCTCCATCATCATTGATCCCGCAATCACAGCATGTCTTGGACCTGACCATCCGTAGACTCCGCCAGTGCCTCTTAGTGTTGCCTGTGAGTTGCCTACATGAGTCTGATCTACTGCTAAAACAAGAAGAACTGGGGCTCCATTAGTTTCTGATTTACCTTTGATATATTCAAAGCGTTGACCAGAAATTAGAATGTCAATGGTTCTCTCAAGACTTGCCTTTGATTCAATATAACTCAGTCTTCTTTCTAATTCTTCCCTTGGTGTTGCCCTACCAAATAAGAGGATTGTTCGTTCAACTGCAATTTGTCCAATGAACTCCTGTAGTTTCTTATCGCGAACAACGATAATTCTCCAGGGCTGTTGATTCTCTGCGCTGGGCGCATAACCGCCGGCTTCAATGACCTTGTAGATCAATTCATCAGACACATCTTTCGAAGTGTCATAATCTCTAATGGCACGTCGGTTCTTGATTACATTGATTGCTTCATTATCTTCCAAGCTGGGAATCTCCAGTCAATGATAGACAGCCGTCAATATTTCCCTCTTAAGTAACTAACTCATTGGTCTGAAAAGAAGAAAATGTAAAAAGATTGGTCATGTGGTTGAAGTGTGCATGACCAATCATAGATTTACATGATGGGTGAATCGCGACCATCATATTTGACGTGAAATCCTGTTTCTAGATTTGCACTCTCTTTGAGAATATTGCTACTGGCTACGACTCTTTGAATCTGGTTTGTTCCTTCGTATATCTGCAGTAACTTTGCATCGCGCATCAATTTTTCAACTGGATATTCACTAAGATATCCATAACCACCCATTATTTGAACAGCATCGGTTGCATTCTGCATTGCTGCATCTGATGCGAAGAATTTGGCAAATGCAGAATCCTTTGAATTACGCATTCCTTGATCCGCCATCCATGCCGCATATCTAGTCAACTGTCTTGCAGCAGCTGCACGTGCGCCCATATCTGCTAACATGAAACTTATGCCTTGGAAATTACCAATAGGCTGACCGAATTGATGTCGAATATTTGCAAACTTAGCTGCCTCATCAACAGCTCTCTGTGCTACACCAGTTGCGATCGCAGCAATCCCGGCTCTAGTCTTATCAAGAGTTATCATGGCGATTTTGAAGCCATCTCCTTCTTTTCCGACTAGGCAGTCCTTGGGTACTCTAGCATCTTCAAAGATGACCTCACTTTGGACTGACCCTTTCTGCCCCATCTTATTTTCAATGACACCAATCTTTACCGCCTTACTCTTCGGAACCATGAAACATGAGAGACCTTTTGTCTTGAGTTCCGGTTGAGTCGAAGCGAACACTGTAAAGAGTGATGCTTGTGGTCCATTTGTAATGAAGCATTTCACACCATTAATGATGTATTCATCTCCGTCTCGTTCCGCCCTAGTTGCAACAGCTCCTGCATCAGAACCTGCCATTCGTTCGGTCAGACAGAAGGCTCCAAACTTTGCTTCTTTCCCAGTGATTAAAGGGGTAACATACTCTTTGAGCTGCTCCATGGTCGCTCCAATCACGAGTGGTGCAAAAGCTAAATTGTTACACATTATTGATGTGGCAATTCCTGCGCAACCATACCCTGTTGCTTCAGAAACAAAAGTTTCTGACAATAATGAGAGACCTGGTCCACCTGCCTCAGTTGGTATATGCAGATTCATGAGTCCAGCTTCAAAGGCTTTTTGGACAATTTCCTTAGGGAAATCATCTCTCTTATCCAATTCCAGAGCACGTGGTGTAATATGTTCAAGTGTGAATGCTTTGGCTCGCTCCCAAAGCTTCTGTTCTTTTTCTGATAGTGAAAAATCCATGGTCAATCCCGATTGGGTCGTTGACTTACGACTTATTATCTCTTCGGAGAGTGAGAAAACTGTGTTGTGTAATGAATTATTCCTAGAATTGCCCTTTGCCTACCACTTTTTATAGTGGAAATTTTCATGTTACTTATCTTACTCGAGGTGGTATTACTACTTGCCCTTAAATAACACGAACATAGTAAGTGCAGCTCAGACAAAGTTTGGAGCTCTTGAGGGTGTGACCCTCAGAGAGATGTTTGCAGAGGCTGTTGACAAGGCTACAATTGGTGCTGGTATTCCTAAAGAGGATATTCAGGCAGCATTCATTGGTTCATTCATTCCTGAGATGCTCGTACATCAGGGACATACGGCACCACTACTTCTTGATTTTGTTGGGATGAAGGGTCTTCCAGCAACACGTCATGAGGCGGCATGTGCGTCTGGAGCTACTGCCCTTCGTGCTGCTATAATGGCAATAGAATCTGGTATTTATGATACAGTTCTAGTAGCAGGTGTAGAAAAGATGACCTCTGTTTCAACTAACAAAGCAACAGAGGCTCTTGCAGCAGCAGCTGACGACCAATTCGAATCAAGCATCGGTTTGACATTTCCTGGAGTCTTCGGGATTGCCGCTGTAGCTCATATGCAGAAGTATGGCACGACAGAAGAGGATATGGCTTTGGTAGCTGTTAAGGCTCATAAGAATGCCTCAACAAACCCATATGCACAGTTTCAGAAGGAGATTTCTCTGGAAAAAGCGATGACTCCCAGATACATTGCATGGCCATTGAAACTCTTCGACTGTTCACCAATATCTGATGGTGCTGCAGCATTAGTCGTGACATCAAATGAGAAGGCTAAGAAATATACTGACCTCCCAGTCAAAATAATTGGAACGGGTCAAGCCTCTGCATCAATGAATCTCTGCGATAGGAGTGATCTTACATCATTTAGCGCATCAGTTGACGCAAGTAGGCAAGCATACAAAATGGCTGGATTAGAGGCTAAGGATATGGATTTTGCAGTTGTTCATGACTGCTTCACTATCGCTGAAATCATTGCGTCTGAAGATATTGGTTTCTTCAAGCCTGGAGAGGCAACAAAAGCAGTACGAGATGGTGTGACAGCTCGTGATGGTGATAAACCCATCAATCCAATGGGTGGTTTAAAGGCAGTGGGACATCCGGTTGGTGCAACTGGGGTCAAGCAAGCTGTTGTGGTATACAGGGAACTCATTGGCGATGCTGGACCCAATCAGGTGTCTAATCATGATACTGCAATAATGCATAATTTTGGAGGAACGGGGGCTACTTGTGTAGTGAATATCATGAGGAGGGCTGATGCATGAGCGAGAAACCATCTGTTGAAGCATATCTCAAGAACATTGAGGAAGGTCATTTCAAAGCGTACAAATGTGTTGATTGTGGCGCGGTGATTGCCCCTCCCTCTGGGTCATGTTACGGCTGTGGTAGTAGCAAAATGGATTGGACTCAAGTGTCAGGGAATGGGAAACTGATCGCATTCACTGTCATCCATATTGCTCCTGATGAATTTGCAGAAGAAGCCCCGTACTATGTGGCAATTGTTGAACTTGCTGAGGGTACACGGGTAAGCACTCGTCTCTTGGGATTCGATCCACTTAAGCCAGAAGAGGTCAAGCTTGGAATAGATCTCAAATTAGACTATGAAAAAGGCAAGTCTGGCAAGACCTACTTAGCCTTCCGACCTGCATAACTTGAAGACTTGGGATCTACTTTTGTAGTTCCCTTGCTCTCTCTTTTTCAAAATGTCTATAATGAATCCAGTATGAGAAGAGGAACGGGGTTGCACAGTATGGTCGAGAAAAAATACTCAGAACTGCTTCGGATTCATCCTAGACTTAACGAACTTACTTTCAAAGAACATGTAACAGGTGTTACTGTTGACTTTGACCAAGCTATTCTACAAAAACATCTTCCAGTAACCTCCGGTGTTCGACATGGTGATAGAGTTCTCTCTGAAACACTTGGTGTTGTAATTCCTGACGCTACACGTAAGGCTCTGAAGGAAACAGACTTCATTGGAGTCTATGGTCGGGTAGTACGATCCAAACAGTACCCTCATCTGATCTGTCTTCAATATCTCTATGTGTGGGACTATCAAGCAGTGCCAGCGCATGAGGGCGACTATGAACCGGTCTTTGTCTATCTTGATAAAAATCGGCATTATGCTGTCTATGATCTTGTTCATTATTGTGCAAGAAAGCTCGATTTTCAGTTGCCATTGAAGGGTACACTTGGACTTCGAATGATTCCAGGATGGCATTCTTTTCTGCCTGCATACATTTCAGATAGTTCACAAGACCGTGACCTTGAAGTTAAACCGCTATCCGATCAACATCTTAGAGCATGGTGGTCAATACCTGAACAAGAATCTCGTTTGAAAATTGTAAACCATCTGAAGGATCCTTTCCAACTGGAGGCACCGGGGCATTTCATGGATGAACCAGATGAGAATGCAAGGACGATGTGCTGTACTTTTTTGGAAATCGAAAAGGCATTTGCAGAATTTGATGATCCAAAGGTCGCCTTAGTAGAAGGTATCAAACGTGCATTTGCAAAATGTGTAGGTCTCTTGGCTCTGTACAGATTGAATGCTTTCATCCAACTTCTTGGAGAAATGAATGATATTGGAATGGTAAGTGCCCCAATTTCAACAACAGGAGTCAATATTGCTAACATTAGCAATTTGTTAAGAGATGGATTGGTTTCTGTTACAAAGGTTGGTAAGGCATTCTTTGAAGGACTGTACACTGGTAATAAATATGAGAATAAAGATTGAACTATTCTGAATTCACTTTTATGTTCCATTTGAATTTCTTTGTAATAGCTGTCCAATTAAGACGAACAGTCAGATAGACTGTAAGGATAAGTAAGACAATTCCAAGAACTTCTATCGTTGCTGAAAGATGTGTTACAGGTCCACCTACCCCCAGCAATCCAATAATCCAATCAAGACTGAGTCTTCCAGCCCACGCAACTCCTGTGAGGAATATAATCTCCCCAATTAAACACGGCCAGAAGAGCCTCCACCAAGAATATCTACCAATTCCAAGTGCGACAACTGCGGGGTCAAGTGGTAATGGGGTGGACGCAAGGATAAAAAGTGCTAGTGGAGTTGCTCTTGGATGATTTTGGATGAATTTACTAAATCCTGTTATGTTATCTTCATCAACAAGTTTTCTTCCTGCATATCCTAATGCATAACTGGTCATATCACCGATAGTTGCACCAACACCAGAAATAATGCCAATCATCCAAGGGTCAAACAGAAACGGTCCAGTGAAGTCATTTCGAAGACCACCCAGAATGAAAGGAACTCCTGCGAATGGAACCTCAACGATAACACTTGCACTCCCCAATAGACATGCGACAAAGGTTCCGGGGTATCCAAGAACAACTGCGATATCAGTCATCCACTCGAAGAAATGGCTGAGAGGACTAGTGATTGCTGGGCTAAAGAGTAAAACAATCCAATAACTGAAGACTATGACCATTGCAGCAGCGAATACTTTGTCTGCTGGTTTCAGCTATCCTACACCTCCCTAATGTCTGTCTTTGTCATTAATTTGTTCCAATCTATCATAACGAAAATGTAAACTGCAATGATAATCAGAAGTAATGTGCCCACTTCAATACTCCTCGTAACTATAGATGATGGATCTGTGTTTCCTATGAGTGACCCAATGAATTCTAGACCAAATCTACCTGCCCATGCTACTCCAATCATAAACATTGATTTTCCAATCAATTGAGCGATGGCGACTTTCCACCAGGAATATTTTGCTGCCCCTAATGGGAGTACCAAAACATCATCTGGGATAGGTGTTACAGCAAGGAACCATAAAACAAGTGGAGTAGCCTTCGGGTGTGCTGAAACATATTCTCGAAAGGAGTTTCTCTGCTCTTCTTCGATGAGATGTCCGCTACAATAGCCAATCAAGTAGGTTACCATCTCTCCAAGCATAGCTCCAAATCCTGAAACAAGACCAACCAACCACGGATTGAAGAGGAATTGTCCACTAATGTCATCCTGCAGACCACTAAGGATGAATGTCACTCCCATATATGGAATCGGAAGAAGAACGGTCGAATTTCCTATGACTGCAATAAGAAAATTACCCACATACCCCATTAAAAGGGCAATATCCAGTAGCCAGTTGTATACAAGTACAATCGGACTAAACAAGTCCGTGATAATGAAGGATAGAAGAAAATAGACTGCCAAGAAAACTATCGATAACAGAAGCAGTCTATCAGCGCGTTTCATCTCTTACATCTGTTCAGACTCGAAGAAATCATGAATATGAACATTCCCTAGAATAGGTGCTGGTAACTTTAAGTGGAAGGTAGCTGACAATTCTATGGGTCAATTCTGAATGAGGTTCAATCTACAATATGGTGATGGTTCACTCCCCCTAGAGATTGATAATAGAGCGAAGGTGGAAACCATTCGACCTGTGACTATTGTTGATATTCCTAACAGGGACATGATTCTTAATTCTCTTGAAAAACCAGAAACCACTGCATCTCTCTCTAAACTCGCAACAAAAGCTCAATCTGCTATAGTCGTAATAAATGGTGAGATGGATAGTGGAATCACAGCGACTCTCTTAGAGGTCCTCTTAGATTTTCTTAGAACTCAAATTCTACGTCCTGAGAATATTGCTATTCTCTGCCACGAACTGTCTGATACCTCCAAACAACGATCAAGACTTGTTGATTTGCTAAAATCTCTAGTTGATCTTGGCCATCCCCTTCTTCCTCATGACCCAACCTCCTCAGAGACCCTGCATTTTGTAGGTGATACTCCAACCTATTGTACTCCTGTTTCTGTAAACAAAGCCTATTCAGCGGCTGAGCTAAAGATTGGTGTTGGCATACTTCGTGCAGATGTTTTTGTTGGTGCAACAGGAGGACGAATGTCCGTTGTCCCTTGGGCCGCGGGGATTAAAAGTATTGAGCGAAATTCAAAGCTTAGAGCGATTCATCCCGTTGGACCTTACATGATTGAGAGTGCAACTTGCATAGATCTTGAAGAGGCCTCTAGGTTAGCTGGACTGGATTATATTTTGAACGCAATTCCTGATTGCAAAGACCACATAGCACACATTGCTGCAGGTGCGCCTTTCCAATCATGGAGAGATAGTCTTGGTACTGTCCAAAAAGTGACTGAGGCACCAATTCAGTATAAAGCAGACATTACAATCACAAGTGCAGGCGGCTCAAATCATGATAAGACTCTCTTTGTTGCGATTGATAGTCTCTATTCTGCATCTCAAGCTACTGAGCAAGGTGGGGTGATTATCTTAGTAGCTGAATGTCCCAACGGAGTCGGACCAGCTGGATTTCTACGAGGTATTTCTGAATGTAAATCAGAATCCGAGGTTGCTCTTCTATCTGAAACTGGCTTTGAGCTGGGAATGGAAAAGGCTCGGCTCTTTTGGAATGTTTTGGCCTCAAGAAAAATCATACTCTGTAGCAGACTAAGAGAGTCTATGGTCTCTGAGCGTCTCCATTGTCTTGCTGTACGAGATCCTCAGGAAGGACTAGACCTTGCACGTAGTCTTATGGTATCTAGTCCACGAATTGCCATAATCCCTCAAGGTATGAGAACAATCCCCTATTTGAAAACTTGATGTAGATTATTTCTTGCCATCAAAAAGAGCATCTACTGCATCAATTGCTCCCCGTGCCTCTTCCTTAGTGAAGTCACCTAGCCTGCCTGCTTTCGCAATTTGAATCGTTACTAAAGCTTGATCGTCACGTGGTTGCATCTCCCAAGAAATATCAAAACCTGGTTGTTCTGACACGAACTGCTTTAACATGTCAAGCCACGCCTCTTTTACGTCGTCAATGGTGATGTAAATGAATTCAATCAATGGTAGAGTAATATCTACTTTGAGTACTCCTCCATCAATTATTGAATAATTTTCGATGTTCCATGGCATGACTATGCCTCACTCTTCAATCATTATGTCGGGTACATAAGTGTTCTTGGCTTGAGATGTATTCTTAAAGCAGTTTATTCTTCCTTCTCTTTTTCTTTGGTCAATAAATCTTCTACATCTTTGACAAATTCCTCTAATGGGTCTACCATCTTTTTTGGAGGTTTAGGTTTTTCTTCTTTCACCACAGGTTCATCAGGTTCTTCTGGTTCTTGTTGTTCTTCTCCAACAATCTCCTCCTCAACTGGTTCAGGTTCTTCTGGGATCTTTTCTATTTCCTCCATTAATTCAGGTGGAAGTGGAATTGTTATTCCCTCTGAATCGCTGTCAGCAAGTCCCATCCCCTGTCTTTGTAATATGGTCTGTATACTAACTGGAACTATCATGCCTTTCTCTTGGAGCTGCAACAACCTATCTAGAATCTCTGCCTCTGACTTGTCAAACATTTCAGCAAGCGGTTTCAGAAGGTCTCTCAGATAGAACTCTCCTCTGTCGTCTCTGACCGCTCCAATATAATCAAGGATTCTTGCATTGGTCTTACTGACTTTTTGCGTGGGACCAAATCTGTGGGGGAGCAACCATGAATAGTTGAATGCTGAATTGAGAGTTGATACTACCCATTCTGGATCAAAACAATCAATCAGACCCGTCCACCCTTCGAGGTCCTGGTCATATTGATTTTCAAAGAGTTCCACAAAGAACTGCAATCTCTCACGCAATAATGGAGTCATCTCTCCTTCTAGAATGAGGATACCAATAATGAACTCCCCACTATAGCTGTTAAGTCGTAGTCCATGGTATTGGATCTCTTCGAGCGTGCCTCTCACACCATCGCCCTTAATCTCTCCATAGACACTTGTAATAGCAGCAATGAACCCACTTATCAGATCCGGCTGGATTCTTTCATCAGTAAAGGGATGGTAGAATACACAAGTACCTCTATCAAGATAAATTGCCATGAAGTGTCGAAGCGATTCAAGATCTTCGAACATCTCAAGTTGGTTTTCTAGAGATGCCCTTACAGCTCTTTTTCTAGGTTTCACACTTCTATTATACCCTGCTGCAATAATCGCAAGGACAGCAATAGAGATGATGATCAACCTCCCAATATTTGAAAAGAAGAAGAAAGATATTACAAGAAGTATCGGATTCGTTCCCACAAATACATCTAGTGATAGATAAGTTGTCCATTTATCTCTACTACCTCGGAAATCAGCCTCAACCTCGATTCTATCAATGGTACCTGCTGGAATCTGGAATCCCCAGCTTGCGACACCAGCATCATTTGTTGTATCATATTGAGTCGGACTGTTTCGTATCTCTATTGTTCCATTGGTGTAGTATATCGTTACAATGAAGTAGATGTTGACATTTGTCACTGGAAGGTCGGAGTTGTTATAACGCAATGTAGCAATTATTGAGAGTAACTGTCCCTGAACACTCGGATCTCCTTCAGTTGTCAGGGATAGATAGACTGCTGCTTTGGGAAGTACAGTCAAAGATGAAGCAGTGGTAGCATCATTGCAGAAGAGGGCATTGGCGCTAACACTGATTGTGTATTCTCCCGGATTGACGTTAAGAACTATCTCAACAACATAAACGCCTTCTGAATATTCAAGTACATACTCAACTCCATCAAGTGTTATTGTGACCGTTGCACCTTCAATTGGTGTGTCATAAAATGCGTCTGTATACGTCACTGTAACTGCCAGATTCCATTGTTCATATTCTGACTCTAGAAAGTCGATATCAATCTCAGTAGTTGCAGAAATTGTTAGGTCGAGGAATATTGAGCTTGCTTGAAAACCAGTTCTCACCATTGTAACATTCACTTGATGGATTCCTTGTATCTCTGCAGGGTCAATTATTATCGAATATACTCCATCTCCAACAAATGACATTGGAAAGCTTGTACTAAAGACAGAAACTGTTACAGTTGCATCATTGATGAAGGCACCACTTGAGTCCCTGATAGTAACAGAGAGTGGGACATTTGTTGTATAATCTGTTGATGTAGCATCTCCTGCCCACGAATTAGAAACCGATGGTATGTCTTCCACTACTATCAGTGTTTGAATCTCCTGAACTAGACTGTAACCAGTCGCGCTTGCCCGTACTGTGACTGTTGTAATTCCAAAATAATCACTACCATCAAGTATGAGTTCCCATACACCTAATCCAGAATTATATGTGAAATTCACTAACGGATGACCACTAAATGTAGC